>DATCFA010000285.1:0-3006 GCA_036509805.1 Casimicrobiaceae bacterium | reverse complement strand
CCAGCCCACTTTGTGCTCGCCACGGCTTTCGGTACGGCAACACCCATACCGCGTGACGCTTTTCGTTATGGTCTTGAATTATACCCGCTTTTTCGGGGTTTTCACAGCAATGCCGGCGCTCTGCAACGGGCGCGGCGAGTAGCACGTAGATCGGGGCGGGAACGCGCATTCCAATGCCGCGCCCCGGGGCGGCTGGGCCGCTCCCCCGCCGCCTGCGCGTACACCTATGCGACAGCGACCAGCCGGTCGAGCGTCGCCGGATCGGCCAGCAGCGAGGCGCTGGTCGACTGATGGACGATGCGGCCGCGCTCGAGGACGATCGCCTCGCCGCTGATGCCGAGCGCCAGGCGTGCGTGCTGCTCGACGATGATGACCGCAAGCGTCCCCTGCTGCACGAGGTCGCGGATCGCCCGCATCAGATCCTGCACGATGATCGGCGCGAGGCCCTCCATCGGCTCGTCGAGCAACATGAGGCGGGGATTGGTCACCAGTGCGCGGCCGATCGCCAGCATCTGCTGCTCGCCGCCGGACAACTGATTGCCGAAATTGGCGCGCCGCTCCTCGAGGCGGGGCAGCAGCTTATACACGCGACGCGCATTCCACGCACCCGGTCGCGCGAGCGCCTGCAGGTGCTCGTGCACGGTGAGCGACGGAAAAACGTGACGCTCCTGCGGCACCCACCCGAGTCCCGCGCGCGCACGACGAAACGGTGGCACGCGCGCGAAATCGTCGCCGCGCCAGTGGATGCTGCCGGAGAACACACGCGTCAGGCCCATCAGCGTGGTCAGCAGCGTGGTCTTGCCCACGCCGTTGCGGCCGAGCAGCGCGACGCTGTCGCCCTCCTGCAGCGTGAAGGACACGCGGTCGAGCACGCGCGCCTCGCCGTAGCCCGCGGTGATATCGTCGACGCGCAGGAGCTCAGGCATGCTCGCTCTCGCCGAGGTACACCTCCTTCACGCGCGGATCGGCGGCGATTTCGTGCGGCGTGCCTTCGGTGAGCACGCCGCCGCCCACCAGCACGGTGATGCGTTCGGCGAATCGGAACACGAGTCCCATGTCGTGCTCGATGAAGAGCACGGTGACCTCGCGCGGCAATTCGGCAAGCACGGCGAACAATTCCTCGCTGGCATCGGCCGGGATGCCAGCGGCGGGCTCGTCGAGCAGCAGTACGCGCGGACGCGTCGCCAGCGCGAGCGCCATCTCCAGCAGGCGCTGGCGCCCGTATGCGAGATTGCGTGTCAACGTACCGGCGTCATCGGCGAGACGCAATGTCGCGAGCAACGCCATGGCTTCGTCGATTTCGGCGTGCATCGCGCTGGCCGGCCGCAGCCAGCGATCACCGCTGCCGGTGCGCTCGCACACGGCGAGCAGCACCGATTCGAGCACGCTGAGCCCCGGGAACAACGTGTTGATCTGGAACGTGCGCGTCATGCCACGCTTCACCCGGCGGTGCTGCGGCATCGACGTCACGCGCTCGCCGCCGAGCCAGATCTCGCCGGCGGTCGGCGCGAAGACGCCAGTCAGCAGGTTGATCAGCGTTGTCTTGCCGGCACCGTTGGGGCCGATCAGCGCATGCCGCGCGCCCGCTTCCAGCGACAGTGAAATGCCGCTGTTGGCGGCAAACCCGCCGAACGACTTCGACAGGCCCTCGGTGCGCAGCGCCGCCGTCACGCGCGCGCCTTTCGCCAATGCGCGGCCAGCGTCGCCAGCACGGCCATCACGCCGCCGCGCGCGAACAGCACCAGCAATACCAGCAGCATGCCCAGCCAGAACTGCCAGTAGGCGGCGCTCAAGTCGGACAGCCGGTCCTGCAGGATCATGAAGATCGCCGCGCCGACGAGGCCTCCGTACAGGTATCCGGCGCCGCCGAGCACCAGCATGATCAGGATGTCCGCCGAACGCGGAAAGCCCAGCACGTCGATGCCGACGAACTGTGTCGTCTGCGCGAGCAGCGCGCCGGCGATGCCGGCGATCGCCGCGCCGATCGTGTAGACGATGACCAGCTTGCGCGCGACCGAGATGCCGATCGCCGGCATCCGGCGTTCGCCTTCGCGCACACCGCGCAGGCTCAAGCCGAATGGCGAATGAACGAGGCGCCGCGCGAAGCAGAATATGCTGAACAGCACGCAAAGGCTGTACAGGTACGCGGTGTTGCCATCGATGCCGAAGCGGAACACACCGAACAGCGGCTTGATGTCGACATCGGACAAGCCGTCGACACCTCCGGTGATCGATGTCGCGCGGTTGGCGATTTCATAGAGCATCAGGCCCACGCCCAGCGTGACGATCAGGCGCGTCAGGTCCTGCCCGCGCACGATGAGCAGGCTCGCCAGTGCGCCGGCGAGCGCCGCCACGACCGCAGCGACAACGAGCCCCGGCAGCGGCTCGCCGTAGCCGTGATGCGCAAGCAGGCCGGCCGCGTAGGCGCCGAGGCCGAAGAATGCCGCGTGTCCCAGCGACACGATGCGCGCGTAACCCAGCACGAGGTCGAGCGACAGCGCGAACAATCCGGCGATGAGGATCTGGCTGCCGAACGTGCGGTAGGCGGGAAACGCGAAATAGGCGACGACCGGAAGCAGCCAGAAAGCGATCTCGCAGCGCGTCCAGCGCACATCGGCGACGCCGATCATCCGCGCCGCCCGAAGAGCCCGTTCGGAAAGATCACCAGCATTGTCACCATCAGCGCATAGATGACGAACGAGCCGACCTGCGGCACGTAGTATTTTCCGGCGACGTCGAACACGCCCAATATCAGCGCGGCGATCAGCGGCCCCTTGATCGTGCGCGCGCCGCCGACGGCGACGACCAGCAGGAAATACACGATGTACTTGAGCGGGAACGTCGGGTCGAGGCCCAGCACGTCGATCGCAAGTCCGCCGCCGAGCGCGGCGAGCGCCGACCCCAGCGCAAATGTCACGCTGAACACGCGGGCGACGTCGATGCCGAGCCCTTCGGCGGCAGTGCGATTGTCGACGGCGGCGCGCACCTGCGCGCCGAAGCGCGTGT
>DATCFA010000284.1:0-5545 GCA_036509805.1 Casimicrobiaceae bacterium | reverse complement strand
GTGTTCATCACGTCGTGGAATTCCTTCATCTTGAGCCCCGACGACGCGGTGATATTGACGAGAACGCCGCGCGCGCCCGCGAGGTTGACGTCCTCGAGCAGCGGACTCTTGACGGCCTCGTGCGCGGCGTTGCGCGCGCGCTCGGGACCCGTCGCCATGGCCGAGCCCATCATCGCCATGCCGACTTCGCCCATCACCGTGCGCACGTCGGCGAAATCGACGTTGACCAGGCCCGGGTTGTTGATGACCTCGGCGATGCCCGACACGGCGCCGAACAACACGTCGTTGGCGGCGGCGTAGGCGTCGAGCAGCGACACGTCGTCGCCCAGCACTTCCATCAGCTTGTCGTTGGGAATTACGATCAGCGAATCGACCTTGCGCGTCGGCTCCTCGATGCCCGCGTTCGCCACCCGCTGACGCTTGCCCTCGAACTTGAACGGACGCGTGACGACGGCGACCGTCAGGATGTTGAGGCTCTTGGCGATGTCGGCGATGACCGGCGCGGCGCCGGTGCCGGTGCCACCACCCATGCCGGCGGTGATGAACAGCATGTCCGCGCCTTCGATCATCTCCGCGATGCGGTCGCGGTCCTCCATCGCCGCGTCGCGACCGATTTCCGGCTTGGCGCCCGCACCGAGCCCGCGCGTCAGCGTCGTGCCGAGCTGCAATTGCGTGCGCGCCGTCGAGCGCTTCAGCGCCTGCGCGTCGGTGTTCGCACAGATGAACTCGACGCCCGACAGTCCGCGCTCGATCATGTGCTCGACTGCGTTGCCGCCACAGCCGCCGACGCCGATGACCTTGATGACCGCTCCATCCGGTGCGGTGTGATCGATGATTTCGAACATGTTGTTACCCTTCCTTTCGTCCTGTCGATGTTGAATCGGTGTCGGCGCTCGCGCTGGCCGCCTTCGCTGGAATTGCATTCCCTGTTTTCAATTCGCCGTTCCGTTCGCCCTCGCGCCCTCGCGCGTTTCTGGTCTTTTCGTAGTCGTTGCCGCTGAAAATCGTCTGGCTCTGCCAGCGATTTTCAGGAAGCCAGAACGCGCAAAAGTAGGGGTTCACTTTTGCGCGCCCACTTAAAAATTCGCCTTGAACCATTGCCGCATCCTTTCGGCGGCGCCGCCGAAGCCTTTCACCTGCGCTCGCGCGTTCTCGTCGTGCAGCCAGTGGTCGCGGCCTTCCAGCAGCAGTCCCACGGCCGTCGCGTAGCGCGGACTCCTGACGACGTCGGCCAGGCCGCCGACATAGACGGGGACGCCGACGCGGCACGGCAGGTGGAACACCTCCTCGCCGAGCTCGACCATGCCGGCGAGCATCGACGTGCCGCCGGTCAGCACGATTCCCGACGACAGCAACTCCTCGAATCCGGAACGCCGCAGTTCCGCCTGCACCAGCGTGTACAGCTCCTCGACGCGAGGCTCGATGACTTCGGCGAGCATCTGCCGCGACAACTTGCGCGGTCCGCGCTCACCCACGCCCGGCACTTCGACGAAGTCGTTGGCGTTGGCGAGCTGGCGCAGCGCGCAGCCGTGGCGGACCTTCAATTCCTCCGCTTCCTTCGTCGGCGTGCGCAGCGTCATCGCGATGTCGTTGGTGATCTGGTCGCCGGCGATCGGGATCACCGCCGTGTGGCGGATCGCGCCGCCCGAGAACACGGCGATGTCGGTGGTGCCGCCGCCGATGTCCATCAGGCAGACACCGAGGTCCTTTTCGTCGTCGTTGAGCACCGCGTGCGCGGACGCCAGCGGCTGCAGGATCACCTCCTTGACGTCGAGACCGCAGCGGCGCACGCACTTGACGATGTTCTCCACCGCCGACACCGCGCCGGTGACGATGTGCACCTTGACTTCGAGGCGCACGCCGCTCATGCCCAGCGGCTCGCGCACGTCCTCCTGGCCGTCGATGATGAATTCCTGCGGCAGGATGTGCAGGATCTGCTGGTCGTTGGGAATCGCGACGGCCTTCGCCGTCTCGATCACGCGGTCGATGTCGGCCAGCGTGACCTCCTTTTCCTTGATCGCCACCATGCCGCTCGAGTTGAGGCTGCGGATGTGGCTACCCGCCACACCCGTATAGACTTCGGCGATCCGGCAATCCGCCATCAGCTCGGCTTCCTCCAGCACGCGCTGGATCGACGCCATCGTCGCCTCGATGTTGACGACGACGCCGCGCTTCAGCCCGCGCGACGGCTGCGTGCCGAGGCCGACGATGTTGAGCGCGCCGTCGGCGCTCACCTCGGCGACGATCGCGACGATCTTCGACGTACCGATGTCGAGGCCGACGATGAGGTTCTTGCTTTCCCTGACCATGTTTTCCCGATGGCGTGTGGTTGGCGGGCGCTTCACGCGGCTTTTTTCTGCGGCTTTTCCTGGAAGCCCGGAACACGCGCGGCGAATCCCGTGCGATAGCGCATGTCGACGTAGTCGACGGCGGTTCCGGCGCGCATCAGCGCGCCGACGGTATGCGACCAGTTCGACGCGAGGCGCGCGAGGCGCTCGTCGGGGTCGCTGCGCCCGAGCTCGATCGCCAGCGCGCCGCGCGCATCGGCCGTCGTCAGCGACCAGCTTCCGCGCGGCGTCATCCGCAGCGCGGTCAACGTGAGGCCGAGCGGCGCGAGTACATCGCGGAACCGGCGATAGCGCGCAGCCAGTTCGGGCGCGCGGCCTTCGGGGCCGTCGAATTGCGGCAATTCGCCGTTGTAGTCGGCGTCGAACACATTGCCATCGACGTCGACCAGCGCGGCGTCGTTCCAGCGCGCCAGCGGCGCGTATTCCTCGATCGACACCTCGAGTCGCGACGGCCACTGGCGGCGCAGCGCGACGTGCTTGACCCACGGAACTTCGTGCAGCGCCGCGCGCGCGGCGTCGAGATTGAGCGTGAAGAACGTGCCGCGCAGCTCTTCGCGCAATACCGATTCGACGTACGCCGGGTCGGCGCGCGCAAGCGGATCGGTGACGACGATGTCGCGGAACGCGAACAGCGGCTGGCGCACCGTCCATGCAACGGCGCCGGCAATGAACGCGAGCGCGACCAGCGTGGCGAGCGTCGCCGCGGCCGCGTTCAGTGCTTTCACGTCATCCCACATGCGCAGCTCGCAGGATTTCGACGCACAGGTCGGGGAACGCCGTACCGGCCTCGCGCGCCGCCATCGGCACCAGGCTGTGCCCCGTCATCCCGGGCGACGTGTTCACCTCCAGGAATGACCAGCGGCCGTCGTCGCGCAGGATCAGGTCCAGGCGTCCCCAGCCTTCGCAGCCGATCAGGTCGAACGCCGCCAGCGACTGCGCGCGGATGGCGGCTTCGACGCCGGCCGGCAATCCGCTCGGGCAGTCGTAGCGCGTGTCGTTGGAAAAGTACTTGTGCTCGTAGTCGTAGTTGCCGCCCGGCGCGACGATGCGAATAAGCGGCAGCGCGCGGCGGCCGACGATCGATGCGGTCAGTTCCTGGCCGTGGACAAATTCCTCGACCAGCACCAGGTTGTCATGCATGCGCGCCGCTTCGAATGCGACCGCCATTTCGTCGCGGTCGACGGAAGCGACGCGCGTAATGCCGATCGTCGAACCTTCGCGCGCGGGCTTGACGATCAGCGGCAGCCCCAGGTCGGCGGCCACATGCATCCAGTCGGTCGTGGCGTCGACGATGCGGTAGCGTGGCGTCGGGATGCCGCTCGCCAGCCACACGAGCTTGGTGCGCCACTTGTCCATCGCCAGCGCCGACGCCATCACGCCGCTGCCGGTATACGGAAGCCCGAGTGTCTCGAGCGCGCCCTGCACGGTGCCATCCTCGCCGTAGCGGCCGTGCAGCGCGATGAACACGCGCGCGTATCCGTCCCGTTTGAGTTCCCACAGGTCGCGCTCCGCAGGGTCGAACGCGTGCGCATCGACGCCGCGATCGCGCAGTGCGGCGAGCACGCCATTGCCCGACATCAGCGACACCTCGCGTTCCGACGAGCGCCCGCCCATCAGCACGGCAACCTTGCCGAAGTCGCTCATCCGGCGTCCCCCAGCATGCGCACTTCCGGCTCCAGCACGATACCGGTGCGCGCACGCACGATTTCGCGCACGCGCTCGATCAACGCCTCGATGTCGGCCGCGCGCGCGCGCCGCGTTGGATTGACGATGAAATTGGCGTGCTTGTGCGACACCGATGCGTCGCCGAACGCGAATCCCTTGAGGCCGCACACCTCGATCAGCCGCGCCGCGTGGTCGCCTTCCGGGTTGCGGAATACGCTGCCGGCGTTCGGCTGCGCCAGCGGCTGCGACGCGATGCGCTTCGCCAGCAGCGCCTTGATCCGCGCGCGCGCCGCTTGCGCATCGCCGAAACCGAACTGGAACCACGCTGCGGTGAAGATGCCGTCCGCCACGGTGCCATCGGCGCGCAGAACGCTGCGATAGCCGACGCGGTAGTCGCGCGGCGTGCGGATCGCGAACGCGCCATCGCGCGTGGCCACCTCGACCTTCGCCACGTGCGGCCAGGTCTCGTCGCCGTAGCAGCCGGCGTTCATCGCCAGCGCGCCGCCGACGGTACCGGGAATGCCGGCGAGAAATTCGCCGTCGCAGCCGTGCAGCGCGGCGAAGCGCGCGAGCTTCGGGCTGGCGACCCCCGCCTCGGCGTAGACCATGCCGTCGGCGATGGCGAGCATGCCGCCGGGGTTGTGCATGACGATCACCGCGCCGCGGATGCCGCCGTCGCGCACCAGCACGTTGCTGCCCAGCCCCAACACCGTCACCGGCTCGGATGGCGGAAGCTGGCGCAGGAAACTCGCGAGGTCGTCGCGGTCGGCGGGCAGGTACAACAGGTCGGCAGCGCCACCGGCATGCCACGTCGTGTGGCGCGCGAGCGGCGCATTGCGCGCGAGCTTGCCGCGCAGCGCGACGAATGGGCCGAAGTGGCGGGTCTCGGCCATGTTCATTGCCCGCCCTTCGCGAGCGCGGCGGACACATGGCCGATCGACCCCGCCCCCATCGTCAGCACGACGTCGCCGTCCTGCACGATGCTGAGGATGGCGTCGGCCACGCTGCCGACATCGTCGACGAACACCGGCTCGACCTTGCCGGCCACGCGCACCGCGCGTGCCAGCGCGCGACCGTCGGCGGCGACGATCGGCGCTTCGCCGGCCGGATAAACGTCGGTGAGCACCAGCGCGTCGGCCGACGACAGGACGCCAACGAAGTCCTCGAAGAGGTCGCGCGTGCGCGTGTAGCGGTGCGGCTGGAACGCGAGCACGACGCGTCGCCCCGGAAAGCTCGCGCGCGCGGCGGCGAGCACCGCCACCATTTCCACCGGGTGGTGGCCGTAGTCGTCGATCAGCGTGTAGCGCACCGCTCCGTGCGCAATGTCGCCGTGGTTCTGGAAGCGCCGCCCGACGCCCTTGAATTCGAAAAGCGCGCGCGCGATCGGCGCATCGGCGACACCGGCCTGGCGGCCGACGGCAACCGCGGCGAGCGCGTTCTGCACGTTGTGCACGCCGGCCAGCGCGAGCTCGACGGCGAGGTCGGGCGCGTCGTGGTTTTGCACGCTGAAATGCATGCGGCCGGCGACGTTG
>DATCFA010000283.1:0-2751 GCA_036509805.1 Casimicrobiaceae bacterium | reverse complement strand
GCGCTGCCGGTGGAAGTGATACCGATGGCACGCAGCTATGTCGCCCGCGAGCTCGTCAAGCTCGGCGGCCAGCCCGCGCTGCGCGCAGGCTTCACCACCGACAACGGCAACGTCGTGCTCGACGTACACGGGCTTGCGATCGTCGACCCGTACGCGCTGGAAACCACGATCAACCAGATCGCGGGTGTCGTGACCGTTGGCCTGTTTGCGCATCGTGGCGCCGACGTGATCCTGGTCGGTGGCGACAGCGGCGTCGGCACGCTCGTCCCCCGTCGTTGATGCAGGGCGTCGCGCGCCGCGCGCCGCCCCACGCCGACGGTACAATGTGCCGATGAACGACGTTGCGACGCCACCCGCTGCAGCCATCGCCGACGTCGCGCGCTATGCGCACGATGTCGGCGTCGCCGCGCGCGCCGCATCGCGCGCGCTGGCGCGCGCGAGCACGGCGGCGCGCAATGCGGCGCTGTGCGCGATCGCTGTCGCGTTGCGCGACAGGCGCGCAGCACTGCTCGACGCCAATCGCGAAGACCTGCAGCGCGCGCGCGCCGCAGGTCACGACCCGGCATTCGTCGATCGGCTGGCGCTGACCGATGCCGCCATCGATGCGATGGCCGCAGGGCTCGAGGCGATCGCCGCGCTGCCCGATCCCATCGGCGAAATCAGCGCACTGAAGTCCATGCCGAGCGGCATCGACGTCGGCCAGATGCGCGTGCCGCTGGGCGTGATCGGCATCGTCTACGAGTCGCGCCCCAACGTCACCGCCGACGCTGCCGGCCTGTGCATCAAGTCGGCCAATGCGTGCATCCTGCGCGGCGGATCGGAAGCGCTCGCCAGCAACCGCGCGATAGCAGCCTGCATCGCCGAGGGCTTGCGCGCCGCGCACTTGCCCGCCGCGGCGGTGCAGGTGATCGCCACCGCCGACCGCGCCGTCGTCGGTCACCTGATCACCGACGTCGAGCACATCGACGTCATCGTCCCACGCGGCGGCAAGGGCCTGATCGAGCGCATCACGCGCGACGCACGAGTGCCCGTCATCAAGCATCTCGACGGCGTCTGCCACGTGTACATCGACGCCAGCGCCGACGCCGACATGGCGGTGAAGATCGCCGACAACGCGAAGACGCAGCGCTATTCGCCGTGCAACGCGATGGAAACGCTGCTCGTGCACGTGGCGATCGCCGCGCGCGTGCTGCCGCCGCTGGCTGCCATCTACGCGGCGAAGGGCGTGGAACTGCGCGGCTGCGCGCGCGCGCGCACACTGGTCCCCGCGATGCGGCCCGCGACCGAGGACGACTGGTACACCGAGTACCTGGCGCCGATCCTCGCCGTGCGTGTCGTCGACTCGCTCGACGATGCCATTGCGCACATCGCGAAGTACGGCTCGCAGCACACCGATGCGATCGTCACCGACAGCCACGACGCGGCCATGCGCTTCCTGCGCGAGGTCGATTCGTCGTCGGTACTGGTCAATGCGAGCACGCGGCTCGCCGACGGCTACGAGTACGGGCTCGGCGCCGAAATCGGCATTTCCACCAACAAGCTGCATGCGCGCGGTCCGGTGGGGCTCGAGGGCCTGACCAGCCGCAAGTGGATCGTGCTCGGCAGCGGCCAGGTTCGCGAACGCTGACCCGCGTGGCCACAGCGCTTCGCCGAACACCACCGCCGGTGCGCCGCAACGCCGCGATCGATGGATGACGCGCTCGCAGGCGAAGTCCTCGCCTTCTGGTTCGGCCCGCCGCCGCACGCGCCGCGCGATGTCTGGTTTCGCAAGGACGCGGCGTTCGACGCAACGATACGCGAGCGTTTCGGCATCGGCGTCGACAAGGCGCTGGCGGGCGCGTACGGCGACTGGTGCGTGAGCGCACACGGCTCGCTTGCGCGCGTGCTGATGCTCGACCAGTTCACGCGCAACAGCTTCCGCGATACGGCGAAGGCATTCGCCGGCGATGCGCGCGCGCTCGCAACGTCCGTGGACGCGATCGAGCGCGGATTCGAGGCGGCGCTCGACCCTTGCGAACGCTGGTTTCTCTACCTGCCCTTCGAGCACAGCGAGGATGCGGGCATGCAGGCGCGCTCGCTGGAGCGTTTCGAGGCGCTGGCGCGCGAGCCTGGATTCGACGGTCCGCTCGACTATGCGAAACGGCACGCGGCGGTCATCGCGCGCTTCGGGCGCTTTCCGCACCGCAACGCGGCACTCGGTCGCGAATCCACCGATGCCGAGCGCGAATTCCTGCGCCAGCCGGGATCGTCGTTTTGACCGTCGACGCGCTGGCGCCGCGGGTGATGCTGGGCGGCACGTTCGATCCCGTCCACTACGGCCACCTGCGGGTCGCAGCCCAAGTGCGCACGGCGCTGGGCGTGCCCGAGGTGCTGATGCTCCCCGCCGCCGACCCGCCGCATCGCGCACCGCCGGGCGCGACAGCCGCCGACCGCGTCGCGATGCTCGAGCTCGGCATCGCGGATTTCACCGGGCTCGGCATCGACCTGGTCGAAATCCGTCGCGGCGGCAAGAGCTACACCGTGGATACGCTGCTCGCGCTGCGTGCCCGCTGGCCGGCACGGTCGCTCGCATGGGTGATCGGTGCCGACGCATTCGCCGGATTGCCGCAATGGCACCGGTTTCGCGAGGTGCTCGGCTTGGCGCACCTTGTCGTAGTCGCGCGGCCTGGCGTCGACTTGGCGTCGAGCCTGCACGGCGAGCTCGCGGAACTGTGGAACGCGCGTGCAACCCCCGATCGCGAAGCGCTGGCG
>DATCFA010000282.1:0-2167 GCA_036509805.1 Casimicrobiaceae bacterium | reverse complement strand
GCTTCCAGCGACAGCAGCATTTCCGACTTGGGAATCTCCTTGCTCGGCAGCCCGAATGCCGCGCCCACCATCCGCAGCGTGTCCTCCGCATCGAGCTGCGTGCTGACGAGCTGCGCGGCGACGACCTTGTCCGGATCGAGCTTGTTGAGGAGGCTGCGAACGATCGTGGTCTTGCCTGCGCCGACGTCGCCGGTGATGACGATGAAACCCTCGTTCTGGTGCAGGCCATACTCGAGGTACGCCATCGCGCGCCGGTGCTGGCGGCTGCCGAAATAGAACGACGGGTCCGGATTGAGCTGGAACGGCTTTCCCGTCAGGCCATAATGAGATTCATACATGAGACAGCCTTAAAACTGCAGCAACACCGACGCGATCAGCGCGTTCTCCCGGTAATCGGAAGCGCCTCCGCTGTCGCTGTCGAAGCGTGCATACCGGTACTCCAGCGAGCCGGACGTGCGCGGCCCGAACTGTTTGACGTAAATCAGCCGGCCATCCCATTGCCGGCTCGCGCCGCTCGCGCTCGCAAGATTGGCCGAATCGCTGGTGGTCCGCAGCCACGACCCGATCGCGCTGATCGACGAAAATCCCGTCAGCCGATGGGTATAGGTCGCACTGGCGCCACGCTCGCGGGTGTTGGTTGCGAAGCCCGTCGCCGCAGCCGGTGCGGTCAATTCCGTCGACGCGCCGAGCGCGTCGCGCGTCAGCTGGTAGACGATGAAAGTGAGCGTATTGCGCACGCCGAGGAACGCCGCCGACGCCTGCTGCCGGCGCTCGACGAACGCGGTGCCTATCAGGAAATCGGGAGGGAGCCCCAGGTCCGCGGGAATCCCGCCTCCGCGCAGTATCCGTTGCGCTTCGTCGGCGCGGACCAGCGGATCGGGGAAGCGCGAGGTCAACGCCGCGAACAGCAGGTCGTAGGCTGCGCCGGATGCAACACCCGCCGCGCCCTGCGCATCGGTGTTGACGTCGCGGTGATCGGTGATCGACAAGGCGAAGAACGGCGTGCGGTGGCTCGCGCCAAAATCCCAACCCGCGCCGAAGAACCGCTCTTCCCAATTTCCATGAACCTTGGTACGAACTGTCGGCGCCCATTCGAAACCGGCGCCGTAGGTGGTCTTGTCGACGGTGTCCAGCGTCACGTAATCGTTGCGCTCGCGACCCAGTGTCGCACTCACGCGAAATTGCGGATCGATCTGGTAGATCAGGATGCCGCGGCCTCGATCTGAGCGCGTATCGCGCTGGAACTCGCTGTCCACCGTCTGGCTGTCGGCTTCCAGCCGCCAGCCCAGGCCGGACACGCGCGGCGCACTACCGACATGCGCGGTGATTTCACCGACGCGCGAATTGCCGGCGGCATCCGACGACGAATGCAAATCGCTGTAGCGATAGCGCAATTCGTAGTCGGAGGCCGCCCCGAACTGGCCGCGTAGGTAGGGGCTCAACTGGTATGCGCGCGTCTCGGTGCGGTTGCTGCTGGCGGTGGTTGCATCGACCGGGCGCGGTCCCAAAGGCGAGATGGCCTGCTGCGCGATGTTCGCGCTGCCATCGATGAACAGGAATTTCTCGATCGCTTCCACCGAGCCGTTGGCGTCGAGCGCGTTCTGCAGGTTGTTTTTCGACGACTGGCGCGCATAGATCAGGTTGTCCATCCGGTAGTCGAGATGGAGCTTGACGCGCGCACCATTGCCGTCGATGCGGATTCCCGGAATGATTTCGGTGATGAAATCGCCGCGCTTGTCGGCGCTCTGGTCGACGTTGTCCGTCGCCGTTTCGCGCACGCTGATGTCGGGCACGAAGCGCCAATTGTTCGTTTCCGTCGTGCCTGCCACGCCGGTGCCGGTGCCGGTGCCAATACCCCCGCCCGCACCCGCGGCATCGACCGCACCGGTGCGCGATGCGCCGACATTGGCATCTGCCGCTACGGCACGCGTCGCACCGGCGACGCCGAGCGCGAACAGTCCCATCGCCAGCAGTCCCATCGCCGACAGGGACGTCGCCGGTCGATTCCCATCAGTTGCCATAGCCATAGCCGTATCCGTAGCCATAGCCGTAGCTGGTACCCGCGGAAGCCGCGCGTGACTTGTTCAACATCATCAGCTTGACGGGGCAAGCCTCGATGGTGGCGAGCGCCTGCTTCACCGCGCCCTGCTGTGTGTGCTGAGCCTCC
>DATCFA010000281.1:0-6524 GCA_036509805.1 Casimicrobiaceae bacterium | reverse complement strand
GATTGAATAGCGGGTGCCGCGAAAGTCGTGCGGCGTCTTCTTGTTGGGTCGCTTCGAACATCGGTCGGGGGTCGTCCATCAACGGCGCCACGGGTCGCGCGCCGCCGTCGGACAGGCGTGTTGTGGTGGCGACCCGGTGTGACAGCGCTTTTTCGCGCGGGTTCGGGTATTGCCACGAGGGGTCCCGTTTCCCGCCAGGATGAAAGTCATCCCTCACCCGAATGCTTCTCCCACTTCGCGGGCGAGGGACTGTTCCGTCGTTACCGGAGCGCGCGCCAGCACTGCGAGCGCGTGCCGCAAGCGGCGAGCGTCAAAGGGGCGAGCAGAACGCCGCGCCTCCACTGCCGGGGCCATCGAGCACCCACGCGCGATTCTGCATCGCGCGCCGCTCCGAGCGGTCGACGGTGAAGCGCTGGTTGGCGTCGCGCCGGTTGTCGAAAAAGCGGTAGACCGGGACTTCGGCATCGGGGCAGGTGCCGTCAAAGCCGGGCGTCTCGATCCAGAATGCCTGGGGCGTGTCGAGCGTCCAGCCGTTGGCGGTATTGCGTCCGACGCTCGCACACTCGCCTGCATCGGCCGACCAGAAGTTGGAATTGATGAGACCGGCGGCCGAGTAGCGGCATACCGGCTGCGCGCCCGCGGGCGCGCCCAGCGATGACGTGTACGCGTAGAACACGCCGCCGGTGCGTTGCCAGACGTTGGCGAGGAACGTGTCGTAATACGCGGCCTCGTCGGCCGACGCGGTGATGAAGTAATGGTCGAGGTCGCTTCGGTAGTACTCGATCACCGGTACCGTTCCCGGGGGTGCTACGCCTGACGAAGGCACGGTGCTGGCGACGGCAAGACCGGCATCGAGCAATCCCGCGCCGCACAGTGTGGCCGCGCTGCAGCGGGTGCCGGAGATGAAGTCGCGCGTGCTGCCCTCGAGGATCGACTGCACGCGTCCTGCCGTCAGGTTGGCGTCGCGTGCGAGCATCAGCGACACGGTGCCCGTCACCAGCGGCGCCGAGAAGCTGGTGCCGGCGGCGTACGCATAAGCGGGATTGCCCGGCACCGTGGTGCCGTCGTTGAACGTCGACAGCATCAACGTCGTCGTGTCGTCGTCGCCGACGTCGCCGCCCGGCGCGATGATGTCGACGCGCGAGCCGAAGTTCGAATAACTCGCAAGGTCGGCGCTGCGGTTCGACGCGCCCACATCGATGACGCCGCTGCAGTTGCCCGGCGCGTAGTTGGATGCGAGGTCGGCCGCATTGCCGGCGGACGCGACGATCACCGCGCCCTGGCTCATTGCCGTGTCGACGGCTTCCTGGATGGCGCTGTCGCAGCCGCCGAAGCCGCCGAGACTCATGTTGATCACGCGCGCCGGCGTGGTGTTCAGCGGCACGCCGTCGATCGGCACGCCGGCGGACCACAGCATTGCCGCGAAGATGTCGACATCGGTGCCTTCGCCGCACTTGCCCAGCGCGCGCACTGGCAGGATCTGCGCATTCCAGTTCATGCCGGCGATGCCCACGCCGTTATCGGTATTCGCCGCGATCAGGCCCGCGACGAACATGCCGTGCCAGAAGCTCGGCTTGGCGGGAGCGCCACCGCAGTCGCCCGCGTCGTTCCACGTGCCTTCGTCGCGCGGATTGGGGTCGCGGCCGTCGCCGTCGCGTGCGAACGCGGGGTCGGAGATGAAGTCGTAGCCCGGCAGCATGCGGCCGTCGAGGTCGGGGTGCGGCAGGATGCCGGTGTCGATCACGGCGATCGTCATCGTCGGCAACCCGGTGGTGATACTCCACGCCGCCTCGGCGTCGATGCCGGCGACGGCGTCGGTCAGGCTCCACTGCTGCGCAAGCAGCGGGTCGTCGGGCGTGCGCATCATTTTCATCCGGCGCACCGGGTCGGCGAACTGCACGGCCGGGAGTTCCTCGAGCATGCCCGCCATCGCGGCCAGCGTCGCCTGCGTCTGCGCGGTCTGCAGCGACAGCACGTAGACGTCGCTTATCTGGCGGTCGACCGCCAACGGCACGCCGATGCGGGCGGAAAGTTGCGGCAGCAGCGTCGCCCAGTCGGGCGCCACGCCGGGCGCGAGCTTCAGCATGAATCGATGGCCCATCGCCTGCGATGCCTGCACGGCGGGCGCGGATTTGGCGAGCGTCGTGACGCCCTGCGGCACTTCCGCCCACAACACGCTGCGATCTTCGCGCATGCGCTTGACGATCACCGCGGCGGTGGCGTCGTCGATAGCAACCGGCAGCGCGAGGTTGACGGCGCCGGTGCGCGTGAATCCGGCGAGCGCGAGCGTCGTGCCGGCCAGCGCATCGAGGCGCGCCATCGCAGCGTCGGGCAGCGTGCCCGGGGCCACGTTCGCAGGGTCGAGCATCACGCGCAGCGTCGTGGTGAGCGCGGCCGCGGGCGACGCCAGCACGAGCGCGAGCAGGGAGGTGGCGGCGATGGCGCCGGCGCGCATCCAGCGGTGAGGACGAATCGTCATGAATTCCTCCAGGAGTCCAGGCGGGATATCAGCGACAGGTTGTGGCATGCAAATGCGATGCCAGCGCGGGGCACGACGCTAGCGGCGGGTACGCGGCGGGCGGGACGGCGGGGGCCGGTGCGCAGGTCGGACGGTTTCGGCGACCTCCGCGGCCGTGGTGGTCGCTACCGTCGCCGGCTTGCCCGCGAGTAGCGTACCGGCCTTGGTCGGGGCCGCGGTTGCGATTGGGGCCGGGGCCGCAACCGGCGAGGCGCGGCGGGGAGCTGCGGCGGGCTGGCCGGTGAGCGCGCCGCGAAACGGCTCGAGCAGCTTGAGCATCTGCGCGAACACTTTCGGATTGGCGGCGATCACCTGGCCCCCGTGCAGGTAGCCGTCGTCGCCGGAGAGGTCGCCGATCAAGCCGCCCGCTTCGAGGATCAGCAGGCTGCCGGCGGCCACGTCCCATGGGTTGAGGCCCACTTCCCAGAAGCCGTCGTAAAAGCCGGCGGCGACGTAGGCCAGGTCGAGCGCCGCGGCGCCGGGCCGGCGCAAGCCGGCGGTGGAAACCGTCATCACGCGCATCATCTCGAGATAGGTGTCGAGATTGCTGCCGTCGCGAAACGGGAAGCCGGTGCCGACCAGGCAGTCACGAAGATGCTCCCGCCTGGATACACGCATCCGGCGGTCGTTGAGGAACGCACCGCGCCCGCGCGACGCGGTGAACAGGTCGCCGCGCACCGGATCGAAAATGACCGCCTGCGTGACGACGCCGCGGTACTGCAGCGCGATCGACACGCAATACTGCGGGAGGCCGTGCAGGAAATTGGTGGTGCCGTCGAGCGGATCGATGATCCACACGTATTCGGCGTCGGCGTTGGCGCCCTTCGCCGTGCCTTCCTCGGCGAGGATCGCGTGGTCGGGATACGTCTTCAGGATCGTGTCGACGATCGCGGCTTCGGCGCTGCGGTCGATTTCACTGACGAAGTCCTTGGGACCCTTGACGCTGACGGTCAAAAGATCGAGGTCGCGCGCGCCGCGGTTGATGACGGTGGCGGCACGGCGGGCGGCCTTGACGGCCGTCATGAGCATCGGATGCATGGGCGGATTTTTTTGAGCGGCGCGCGGCGGCGCTCGCGCGTCGAGAGCGGCGAAGTCCGCGTATTCTAACCGCCCTGATGAACGAGCCGCCGAAGCTACCTGCCGCGCGCATCCGCGTGGTGCTGTCACGCACCAGCCACCCGGGCAACATCGGCGCCGCCGCGCGCGCGATGCTGACGATGGGCTTCGACCGCCTGACGCTGGTTGCGCCCAAGCGCTTTCCCGACCCCGCGGCCGTCGCGCTCGCATCGGGGGCGACCGAGGTGCTCGACGCTGCGAACGTGGTGGCGACGCTGGACGAGGCGCTGACCGGCGCGTCGTGCGTCATTGGCCTGTCGGCGCGCCCGCGCGAGTTCGCCGGCCGCGTGATGAGCATCCGCGACGCCGCGGCGCTGGCGTCCTCGGAAGCAGCCGGCAACCGCGATGTCGCGCTGGTGTTCGGCACCGAGATGAGCGGGCTCACCAACGACGAACTCGCGCGTTGCAACGTCGTCGGCGTGATCCCGTCCAACCCGCGCTACGCGTCGCTCAACCTGGCCGCCGCCGTGCAGGTCGCGTGTTACGAGCTGCGACTCGCCGCCGGCGCCGACGACGTGTGGCGCGTCAAGCGATTCGCGCCCGCGTCGCACGACGAGATCGAGGGCCTGCATGCGCATGCGCAGCGGACGCTGGCGGACATGGGTTTCCTCGACCCTGCGATGCCGCGACGGCTGATGCCGCGGCTGCGGCGGCTGTTCGCACGCGCCGGTCTCGAGAAGGAGGAGATCAACATCCTGCGCGGGATCCTCGCGAAGATCGACGACCTGTTGCGCCGCGACTGACGGCCACGGGTTGCCGACACCGGGAACTCGACCTCACGCGCTGGCTCGCCAGCACTTACAATCGCGGCGACGATGAACGAGGCCGCCGTCCCGCCGGGAACCGCGCATGCGTCGCCTGCGGCACGCGACTGCCGCAACTGCGGCGGCGTCATCGCCGCAGGCGACGAGTTCTGTCGCCATTGCGGGCAGGAAACGCATATCGGGTTGCCGACCGCGCGCCAGTTCATGCGCGAGGCGGCGGGTCGCTACGTGGCGCTCGACGGCCGCCTGTGGCGGACGATCCGTGCGCTCGCGCATCCGGGGTTGCTGACGCGCGAATACCTCGACGGCCCGCCGTCGCCGCTACGTGCGCCCCGGACGCCTGTTCCTCGTAACGTCGATCGTTGCGTTCACCGTCATCCGGTTGGCCACGCACGACCACGTCGTCGCATTCGACGCCGAGCGGGCGGCGGCGCAGCGCGCGGCGGGCGTCGCCGTGACGCCGCAAGCTTCCGCTGCAGCGGCGAACGCCACCAGGCGCGGCAGCGACGAGACAGTCATCGTGCAAAGCGACGATTTCAACGTGTCGATGGACAACGACCTCAACCTGCACGTGGACGGCGACGGTCCCGGCCTGTCCGCGCTGCGCGAGCGCGTCGAGCATTTCAACCATCTGCCGCTCGGCGCCAAGGGCGAGCAACTGGCGGCGACGGCTTTTCGCTACGGTCCGTACGCGGCCATCGCGCTGCTGCCGGCGTTCGCGCTGATGCTGAAACTCGTCTACCTGTTCGCGACGCGGCGTTACGCGGCGCGGCCGCGCCGCTTCGCGGCGCACCTCGTGTTCGCCGCGCACAGCCACGCATTCCTGTTCGTGCTGGTGACGCTGCTCGTCCTGCCGTGGCCGGCGTGGCTGCGCGGGATCGTGCCGCTCGCGGCGGCGTACTACCTGCTGCGCTCGATGCGCGTCGTCTATGGCGGCGGCTGGGTGCCGACGCTGATGCGCGGGTTCGTGCTGTTCGTGCTGTACGTCGTCGCGTTCGCGTTGGTCACCGTCGCACTGCTGGCAACCGCCGTCGTCCTGCAATGAGCGTCCGCGTAGCGCGCTGCGCGGACGGCAGGTCGCGCTAGTGTTTGCACGCGACGTCGCGTGCCGCCGCGAACTTGTCGATCCGAAGTGTGTGACGCGCGATGCGCTTGTCGAGCGACTCGAGCGCGGTGGCGTAGCGCGCGCAGACGCTCTTGTTCGTGCATTTGGTTTGCAGCTTGGTGTAGCGCGCGACTTCGTCCTGCGCCGTTGCGAGCGCCTTCTGTTCGCGCGCGAGCCGGTGGCCGGCGGCGTTGCATGCCTTGTCGCCACCGGCCACGCCGTCCGTGACGACTCGCGGTGCTGAATAGGTGCGCGCCGGTGTCGCCGCGGCGCTCCGCGTGGTAGCCGGCGCTTGCGCATCGACCGCGGACGGCAGCAGCGCCAGCGTGGCGGCGGTTACCAAGGCTGCGAAAATTGACCTCACGTGCAATCTCCTTCTTGAAGGGTCGAAGGATAGCAGCGCTGCGCCGGGCGTCCGCCGTCGCGCCGACGCCCAGGAAATAGTTGAGCAAATCAGTCGGCAATGTAAAATACGACGATGTTCGATCGCCTGCAGGAAGACATTGCCGTGGTGTTCGACCGCGACCCTGCGGCGCGCACGCGCTTCGAAGTGCTTACTTGCTATCCGGGGCTGCATGCGCTGGTGCTTCATCGTGCGGTGGCCAACCCGCTGTGGCGGCGAGGATGGCGCTGGCTCGCGCGCTTCACCGCGCACATGGGGCGCTTCTGGACCGGCATCGAGATTCATCCGGGCGCGACGATCGGACGCCGCGTATTCATCGACCACGGCATGGGCGTGGTCATTGGCGAAACGGCCGATATTGGCGACGATTGCACGCTCTATCACGGGGTTACGCTCGGCGGCACGTCGTGGAACAAGGGCAAGCGCCACCCTACGCTCAAGGCGCAGGTCGTCATCGGTGCGGGGGCGAAGGTGCTGGGACCGATCGTCGTTGGCGAGGGCGCGAAGGTCGGCTCGAACGCGGTGGTCGTTCGCGATGTGCCTGCCGGAGCCACCGCGGTGGGCGTGCCGGCGCGCATCCAGACGCCGGAGGATTCGCAGCGCCGCGAGGCGCAGGCC
>DATCFA010000280.1:0-5666 GCA_036509805.1 Casimicrobiaceae bacterium | reverse complement strand
ACCAGCGCGAACAGTGCGTTGAGGATGTCGAGCGACGGATATTGCGCCTGCCAGCTACCGAGCACGCGTATGCCCTGCTCGGCGTCGTTGCGCGCGCGAAACGCGTCGGCGATGCGATCGGCAGCCAGCGACAGGAACGCGGGACTCTGTGTCTCGATGCGCTGCCACTGCGCGATGGCCTCGCGCGCATCGCCCTGCGCAAGCGCCAGGTCACCGCTGACCAGCGTGGCGCGCACGCAGCCGCGATGCGTCGCCAGCGCTTCGTCGATTTCGCTGCGAACCACTGCGTCGTCGCGGCGCACGAGCGCGGCTTGGGCAATCTCGCAGTGATACTCGGCGATCTCGCGGAAGTACGGTGTCT
This sequence comes from Casimicrobiaceae bacterium, assembly GCA_036509805.1. Classification (GTDB taxonomy): domain Bacteria; phylum Pseudomonadota; class Gammaproteobacteria; order Burkholderiales; family Casimicrobiaceae; genus VBCG01. The sequence continues at coordinate 5,305 of DATCFA010000280.1, read as the reverse complement.
TTGCCAGCACTTCCATCCGCTTGGTCGCGGTGATCACGCGCGGCCAGTCCTTCTCCTGCTCGTAGATCGAGATCAGGTGCCCCAGCGACGCGTGCTCGAATGGCGTGCCGGTGAGCTTGGTGAACAGCCCCTCCGCGCGGTCGAGCAGGCCCGCGCGCAGGAAATCCTGCGCGAGCTCGAACGTCGCCATCTCGCGTTTGTCGGCGGGAAGGTCGGGACGGTCGAGCAGGTTCTGGTGCATGCGCGTTGCGCGTTCGGTCTCGCCCTGGCGGCGAAACAGGCTCCCCAGCGCAAAGTGCAGGTCGACCGTCTGCGGGTCGACCTTGACCACTTCGATGAACGACTCGATGGCTTTGTCAGGCTGCTCGTTGAGCAGGAAATTGAGGCCGCGAAAATACGTGAGCGGCAGCGCGCGCGATTCGCGCAACAGGTGCTTGATGTCGATCCGCGCGGCCATCCAGCCCAGCGCGAAGAACAGCGCCGGTATCGGCAGCAGCCACCACAGTTCGAAGTCCATGCGTGCGCGCTAGTGGACCGTAACAGTCGAAGCGGTAGTGAGCGTAGCGCTCTGGCGTTGCGATTCGCGTCGAGCGCAAGGCGCCGAAGCGAAGCAAGGGTGGTTCCCCTTGCGAGATTCGGCAACGCAGCGATCGGCGCGAATCGCCAGCCAGACACTACCGATTCGGCTGTTACGGTCCACTAAACCGCATCCAGCGGTGGGAGCGCAGGCACCTGCGTGCCTGCACGCGCCGCGTCGTCGCGCAGCTTCGTTTCGCGGCGTAGTTGCCGGAGCTCGCGCTTAACGCGCGCGGTGCGCAGCACGCCGGCCATCAGTCCCATCGCGGCGCCGATCGCGAACGCGCACAGCACGACGAGGATCAGCGGTGCCTGCAGTTGTCCGACGTGGAAGAAACGCAGCGTGACCGTGTCGGCGTTGTCCAGCGACAGGAACAACAGGCCGAGGAACAGCACCGCGACAATGACAAAGCGTACGACGCTCATGGGTCAACTCCACGCGAAGGGGCCAACGGACGATCGGCTTCCGACGCGCAACAAAAAAGCCGCCGACGTCGTGTGTGCGATCCGTCGCGCGGCTTCATCCTGGATTCGATCGCCGTCAGCCTTCTTCCTTGAAGTCCACGCGCTCGCGCAACTCCTTGCCCGCCTTGAAGTGCGGCACGTGCTTTTCGGGCACCTGCACTTTTTCGCCGGACTTGGGGTTGCGGCCGGTACGCGGCGGCCTGTAATTGAGGCCAAAGCTGCCGAACCCGCGGATCTCGATGCGCTCCCCCTTCGCGAGGCTTTCGGCCATCGCGTCGAGGATCATCTTGACGGCGAGCTCGGCGTCCTTGGCGACCAGTTGCGGGAACTGCGCCGCGAGGCGGTCGATCAGTTCCGACTTGGTCATTGCGGAGTCCACGGTGTGTCAGCCGCCGCTCTTGTTGTCGAGCTTCGCCTTCAGCAACGCGCCAAGGTTGGTCGTGCCGGTGTTGACGCCCGCGTTGTCCGCTTTCATCGTCTGCATCGCCTCGGATTCGTCGGCATTGTCCTTCGCCTTGATCGACAGGTTGATCGAGCGGTTCTTGCGATCGACGTTGATGATCATCGCCGACACCTGGTCGCCTTCCTTCAGGTGCTTGCTGATGTCCTCGACACGGTCACGCGCGACTTCCGATGCGCGCAGGTAGCCTTCGACTTCCGGGTCGAACGAAATCACCGCGCCCTTCGGATCGAGGCTCTTGACCACACCCGTCACCACGCTGCCCTTGTCGTGCACGGCAACGAAATTGGTGAACGGATCGCCTTCGAGCTGCTTGATGCCGAGCGAAATACGCTCGCGCTCGACGTCGATCGCCAGCACCACGGCCTCGACTTCCTGGCCCTTCTTGTAGTCGCGCACCGCCGTCTCGCCTACCGCCGACCACGACAGGTCGGACAGGTGCACCAGGCCGTCGATGTTGCCGGGCAGGCCGACGAACACACCGAAGTCGGTGATCGACTTGATCGTGCCGTTCACCTTGTCGCCCTTCTTGTGGTTCATCGCGAACTCGTCCCACGGATTGGCCATGCACTGCTTCATGCCCAGCGAAATCCGGCGGCGATCCTCGTCGATCTCGAGGATCATCACTTCGACTTCGTCGCCGAGCTGCACGACCTTGGTCGGATGGATGTTCTTGTTGGTCCAATCCATTTCGGACACGTGCACCAAGCCCTCGATGCCCGACTCGATTTCGACGAACGCGCCATAGTCGGTGATGTTGGTGACCTTGCCGAAGAGGCGCGTGCCGGTCGGATAGCGGCGCGACAGGCCCACCCACGGGTCTTCGCCGAGTTGCTTCAGCCCCAGCGAAACGCGGTTTTTTTCCTGGTCGAACTTGAGGACCTTGGCGGTGACTTCGTCACCAACCGCCAGCACTTCCGACGGATGCTTGACGCGACGCCACGCGAGGTCGGTGATGTGCAACAGGCCATCGATGCCGCCCAAGTCCACGAACGCGCCGTAGTCGGTGATGTTCTTGACCACACCCTTGACGGTCGCGCCTTCCTGCAGCGTGGAAAGGAGCTTTTCGCGTTCCTCGCCGAGGCTCGCTTCGAGCACCGCGCGGCGCGAGACGACGACGTTGTTGCGCTTGCGGTCGAGCTTGATGACCTTGAACTCGAGCTGGCGGTTTTCGAACGGTGCGGTGTCCTTGACCGGACGGATATCGACCAGCGAGCCGGGCAGGAACGCGCGGATGCCGTTGATCATCACCGTGAGGCCGCCCTTCACCTTGCTGGTGACGAAGCCTTCGACGATCGTGCCCTGCTCCATTGCCGTCTCGAGGTCGGTCCACGCCTTGAGGCGCTTGGCCTTGTCGCGCGACAGGCGCGTGGTGCCGTAGCCGTCCTCGATCGATTCGATCGCGACCGTGACGAAGTCGCCGGGCTTGACCTCGACGACGCCGTTGTCATTCTTGAATTCCTCGATCGGAATGAAGGATTCCGACTTCAATCCCGCGTTGACGACGACGACGTTGTAGTCGACGCGCGTCACTTCTGCGGTGATCAGCTCGCCCTGGCGCATTTCCTGGCGCGCGAGCGATTCTTCGAACAGCGCGGCGAAATTCTCGAGCGGCGGCGCTGATGTTGCGGTTTGGGTTGCAGTAGCCATGCGGGTTGGTGCCTTTCGTCAGTGCCGCGTGTGCGCGAGAACCCTTTTTCTCGTGCAACGCGGGTTGGTGGTCGATTTCCGTTGCGCGCGGCCGGCTTGGAAAGCCGCGCTGGACGGTCCTTGTTGCGTCAACTTTTCGCTGCGGCCATTCCGCGAGCCCGGCACAGCGCCAGTACCTCGGCGATCGACGCCTCCGGCGTACGGCCGGTGGTGTCGAGACGCACGGCGTCGCGGGCCTCGGCCAGCGGCGCCGTGGCACGTCCGGCATCACGCGCGTCACGTGCAGCGATTTCACGCAAAAGACTTTCGATTGTAACCGAGATTCCTTTTGTGATCAACTGTTTATGGCGCCGGCGCGCCCTCTCGTCGACGCTCGCCGTGACGAAAACCTTGACCGTCGCGTCGGGGAAGATGACCGTACCCATGTCGCGGCCATCGGCGACCAGTCCGGGGGGCGTGCGAAACGCGCGCTGGCGGGTGGTCAGCGCCGCGCGCACCGCCGGGTGGACGGCGACGTGCGATGCCGCCACGGACACGTCCTCGCCGCGCAATGCCTCGCTGACGTCGTCGCCCGCAAGGCGGATCGTGCCGCCGTCGAACGTGGCGTCCAGAGCGTTCGCCAGCGCGGCCAGGCGCGCTGCGTCGTCCAGCGGCGTGGCCGTCGCCAACGCACGCAGCGCGACCAGCCGGTAAAGCGCGCCGCTGTCGAGCAGGTGGAAGCCGAGCGCGGCCGCCACACCCGCGGCGAGCGTTCCCTTGCCGGACGCAGCCGGTCCATCGACGGTCACCACGGGGACGGCCTGCGTCATCGCAACAGCGATCGCAATGTATCGAAGTAGCCGGGAAACGTCTTGTTGACGCACGCAGAATCGTTGATGGTCACACCGGCCGGCCCGAGCACGGCCAGCGAAAAGCACATCGCCATCCGGTGATCGTCGTAGGTGTCGATGGCCGCGGCACGCCAGTCGAGCGGCGGCGCGACCCTCAGCCAGTCGTCGCCCTGCTCGATGCCGGCGCCCAGCTTCGCAAGCTCGGTCGCCATCGCCGCGATGCGATCGGTTTCCTTGACGCGCCAGCTACCGATGTTCGTCAGCGTCGTCGGCGCGGTGGCGAAGAGCGCCGTCATCGCGAGCGTCATTGCCGCGTCGGGAATGGCCGTGCAATCGATGCTGCCACCGGCGAGCGGCCGCCCGCGACGCGCCTCGATCGCGTGCGCTTCGAAACGGATGTCCGCACCCAGCCCTGCCAGCACGTCGGCAAACGCAACGTCGCCCTGGATCGACCCGCGGCCGACGCCTTCCACGCGCACCGGTCCGCCGCCCAGCACGCCGGCGGCGAGGAAATACGACGCGGACGATGCGTCGCCCTCGACGGCCAGCGTCCCGGGACTGCGGTAGCCGGTTCCGGCCGCCATGCGAAATGCTCCGTCGTCGAGGCGATCCACGCTGACGCCGAATCGCTGCATCAGGTCGCAGGTGATGTCGACGTAGGGCCGCGAGACGAGCTCGCCATCCACGTGCACGGTCACGTCCGCGCGCAGCAGCGGGAGTGCCTGCAACAGACCGGTGAGAAACTGGCTCGACACGTCGCCGCGAACGCGCACCGCCGCCACCGACGACGACGACGGATGACCCGGACCGATCAGCAGCGGCGGGAACCCTTCCGCGAGCTCATAGCGGACGTCGGCGCCGAGCGCGCGCAGCGCGTCCACCAGATCGCCGATCGGACGCTCGCGCATGCGCGGCACGCCGTCCGCGCGATAGTGCCCCGCGGAAAACGCCAGCGCTGCCGCGAGCGTACGCATCGACAGCCCCGACAGGCCGAGGTGCAGGTCGGCACGTTTCGCCGCAAACGCACCGCCGGCGCCGTCCACTTCCCAGGTCCGACCGCCGCAATCGCGCCATGAAACTCCCAGCGCGCGCAGCGCGGCGAGCATGACTGCGGTGTCGTCCGATTCGAGCAGGCCCGTCAGCGTCGTGGTTCCCGCAGCCAGCGCCGCGAGCAGCAGCGCGCGGTTGGAAATGCTCTTCGACCCGGGCAGCGTCAACGTGCCTGCCGCGCCGTGCGCCGGGAGCAGCTTCAGTGGCGCGCTCATTCGCCGTCCACGCTGCCACCGGCCTGCCAGTCCCGGCGCGCGTCGCGCGAGCGGCGGAA
>DATCFA010000279.1:0-4179 GCA_036509805.1 Casimicrobiaceae bacterium | reverse complement strand
CGCCTCGGGGCCGTCGGCAGATCCGGCAATCTCGCCGAAGCGCTGCGCGATGGTCGCGATCGCCTCGTCCCAACCGATCCGCGTGAACTGTCCGCTGCCTTTGCGCCCGACGCGCTTCATTGGATGCAGCACGCGTCGCGGAGGAGGAATCGTCCAGAGGCATGGTCCGATTCTACCGGCGCCTGTTTCGGCGTCCGCGTCGCCGCGAAAGGTCGGCCGGCGGTTTTTCGACGCAGGCGCCGCGTCGAGGAAGCGAGGCGCCGCGCGCCCGGCGTACGCCGGAAATGCTTATAAAGAACAAATGCTTGAGTTCACATTTTGACAGCACTCATTGAGCTGGCACGGTTGCTGCTCCAGTGGTTGACGTCCGGGCCTGACACTGCCCCGCAAAACCGACAGGAGATGTACCGTGAACTACACGCACTACGACTATCTCGAATTGCCTCCCGGCGCATCGCCGACGCGCATCGAGGCGGCGTACGCGCATTTGTCCGAGCGCTTCGAATACGGCAAGACCGACGGCGGCCAGGACCTGTCCGGCCTCATCCGCCTCATTCACGCCGCGTATGAAGTCCTGCGCGATGACGAGGCGCGCAAAGCCTACGACGTCGCGCTCGACGAAGAAGCCCGCCGCGCGGATGTCGAGCTCAAGACCGAGCTCGACGCGAAGTTGCCACGCCCCTTTCGTCGCGTCCAGCGCGTGCCTGCACCGCTGAACACGGTGTTCTCCTCGCTTGCTGCGTGAAACGCAAAAACTTTGGTCACCGGGAAGTCTTTCTTCCTTTACTGCAAACAGCGATGCGGTCGGTGACCACTCTTTCCACCCCTTGCAGCGGCAGCATCCGCGCTGCGCATGTCCGCCTGCGCTTGCGTGCGCGCGGCGCACTGCACGCGCAGCGCCGTCCGGTGCGCACCATTGGCCAACTCGCGTGCCGCAAACTACGTCGCGCTTCCAACTGTGTCGCGCGCATCGCGCTGCAGCGGCTGCGTCCTTCGCCGCCGCTGCGCGGATTCCTGCCGCTCTACCGGCACTGAGCGCGTGCGGCGCGTCGCGCGCTGTTCAGGCTCCCGTTTTTCATCCCCGCGATAGTCCTTGTGGGTGATTGCGCGCATGCCGAGCGCGGCTGCATGCTGTTCGCGTTCGCTTTACCGGTTCGCGCAGGTGCGTGGCGAACATGCCGTGCACGCGCCGGGCTGTGCAACACAGTGCTGGCAGAGAACTTGCTCAAGTATTGCCACATAAGTATCGGCACACAGCCTGCGCCACACGCCAAGCGTGCGAGCGGCATCGTCAACCTGCAACGCGAGGAGAACAACATCGTGGATCGTTGCGTCAACTGCCAGTACTACGATCGCCAGAACAAGGGCCAGGGTGTCGGCCAATGCCGGCGCCAGGCGCCGTCGCTGTCGCCGATCAACGCCAAGGCTTACATGATCGAGGGCGTGTGGCCCACGGTGCGCGACGACGACTGGTGCGGCGAATGGAAAAGCGGCGCCCGCAAGGCCGAATCCCGCTTGCCGGAATTCATGAGCAACAGTCTTGCGGCGTCTGCATCCACGCCACGTTCCGCGGCGTTGCCGGCGTCGGCGGGGGCGAGTGCCGGCGTGCGCGGCAACGACTGACGCTAGGCACCGGCGACGGCGATCATGTCGATGTGCGCGGCACCTTCGCGCAATTTGCGCGCTTCGCGGTAGGCGGGCGAGTCGTAGAACGCCTTTGCGGCCGCAACGTCGGGAAACTCGATAATGACCACACGCCGCGGTGACCAGTCGCCTTCGAGTGTGGTGACTTCGCCGCCGCGGACCAGGAATCGGCCCCCGTGCGCGGCGACTGCGGCCGGCACGCGTGCGCGGTAGCGGTCGTACGCGACGGGGTCGGTGATGTTGGAATCGGCAATGATGTATGCAGGCATGGCAGCATTCTCCGCAGGTTGGTAAAGCTGCTACAGTTTCCAAAGTTTGCGGGTGTTCGTGCAACCCGCGAACGGTCCGCGACAGCATACCCGCCCCCGCACGCCACCTTCACGCTTGCCGATGCCCGTTTCCGCACCCGCCGCCGCGCTCGCCACGGGCGCCGTCGTCGTCACCCCCAACAATCGCCTCGCACGCGCGCTCGCCGAGCAACACGAGCGCGCGCAGATGGCGGCCGGCCATGCCGCATGGCCCACGCCGCGCGCGTTGCCGTGGAATGCGTGGCTTGCGAGCCTCTGGCTCGACGCGCTGGCCGCCGACGCGTGGCCGTCGCCGCCTGCGCTGCTCAACGCCACGCAGACCGCGCGCCTGTGGGAACGCGCCGTGGCCGCCGACGCGCTCGATCTCCTGGATACGCGCGGCGCCGCCGAACGCGCCGCGCATGCGTGGACGATCTTTCACGCGCATGCCGAAGCGCAGGAAACGCCCGCACAGTTCAACGGCGGCGGCGATGACGCGGCGGCGTTCGCGCGCTGGGCCCGGCGCTTCGAACGCAGCGCAACCGACCTTGCGGCCATTGACAACGCCCAACTGCCGCAGTCGCTGGTCGCGGCGCTGGCGCAACGACCGTTCGTCGACGCTCGCGCATTCGTGTTCGCCGGCTTTGTCGAGTTCACGCCGCAGCAAACGCGGCTGATCGACGCACTGCGCACGGCGGGCGCGCGGGTCGACATCCTCGCGGTCGGCGCTGGCGGCGGCACCGGGGGTGGCACGTGCTCGCGCGCGCAGTACCGGACGTCGACCGACGAACTCGTTGCGGCGCTGCAATGGGCGCGTGCGCGCACGCTGGCCGACGCGACCGCTCGCGCGACGATAGCGGTGGTCGACCTGTCGGCGCGACTGCCGCTGACGCTGCAACTCGCCGACGAAATCCTGTGTCCGCAGGCCGTTGCGCGGGCGCGGCTCGACGGCGCACGTCCTTACAACGTGTCGCTGGCACCGCCGCTGGCCACCCACCCGCTGGCCGTGGCCGCGTTCGACCTGCTCGAGCTCGCGCGCCAAAAACTGCCGCTGGCACGCGCGGCGGCGCTGGTGCGCTCGCCATTCCTGGCCGGGGGTGCTGCGTTGGCAGCGCTGCGCGCGCGGCACGAGCGCGGTTGGCGCCAGCGCAACCTGACGGAGCTGTCGCTCAATGGACTGATCCGGGAACTCGGCGACGACGACGCGTTGCGGCAGGGGCTTCTCGCACTGTCGCAAAGCCTGCGCCATGCACTGCCGCGTTCGCCACACACATGGGCGGATACGTTTGTCGACGCACTGCGCGAATGTGGATGGCCGGGCAGCGATGCGCAGTCGAGCGCCGTGTACCAGGCGTATGCAGCGTTGTCGCGCGCGATCGGCGAATGGCGCTCGCTGGCGCTGGTCGAGGCGCGGATGGACGCCGCGGCGGCGTTGTCGTCGCTGCGCGCTCATTGCGCGCGCACGACGTTCCAGCCGGAAAGCGCGCCGGCGCGCATCCAGGTGCTGGGTGTCCTCGAGGCTGCCGGTCTCGACTTCGACGGCCTGTGGCTCGCCGGCATGGACGCCGATGCATGGCCGCCGCGCGTGGTGCCCGAGCCGTTCCTGCCGGTGAGCTGGCAACGCGCGCGCGGCGTCGCACAGGCCAGCGCCGAGCGCTCGCTGCTGCGCGCCGAACGCCTGACGACGCAACTGGTGGCGTCGGCGCGCGACGTCGTCGCAAGTCACGTCGCATCCACCGATCATCCGCCGCGCAGCGTGTCGCCGCTGTGCAACTGGCCGATTTCCGCGCATCCGCCGCAGCCGACGCCGACGATGCGCGCGATCGCCGCGGCGGCGACGCTGGCGCGCGTTGCCGACACGACGCTGCCGGCGCTGGCCGCGGCGAGCAGGATCAGGGGCGGTGTGCGCGTCATCGAACTGCAAAGCGACTGCGCGTTCCGCGCGGCGGCATCGCTGAGGCTGCACGCGGACGCATGGCCGCGGGCCGGTATCGGCCTCACCGCGATGGAACGCGGCAATCTCGTGCACGCGGCGATGGCCGCGCTGTGGAAGTCGCTGCACGACCAGGCAACGCTGCGCGCGTTGGACGACGCCGCGTTGCGTGCACGCATCGACGCCGCGGTGATGGTCGCGCAAGGCGGCGTCGCCGACGCGCGCTGGCGGGCGATGCCGCCGGTGGTCGCGGCCGTCGAGGCATCGCGCCTTGCCGACGTGGTGTTTGCGTTCCTGCGCCAGCGCGAGGCCGTC
>DATCFA010000278.1:0-2213 GCA_036509805.1 Casimicrobiaceae bacterium | reverse complement strand
TGCCGCGGGAATCGAGGATTTCGCGGGCGATAACGTCGACAATTGCGCTCATTTTTTCAGGGATCAGAGATCAGGATTCGGAGATCGGAAGTCAGGAATAAGCTGGACGTCATGGTGGACGTCATCCCCGCGAACGCGGGGATCCAGCGTCGTTCGCAACGCACGCCACCGGGCTGTCACCATCGCAGGAACGTCCGGCCGGGCCGAATGTCGCTCATCCCGCACCCATCAAGCTGGCTTCGGGGAGGCGGCGGCGCTTGACAGCGGCGTCGAGCTCCACCAGCGTCTCGAGCAATTCGCGCATCATTCCCAACGGCCATGCGTTCGGCCCATCGGACAACGCCTTTGCCGGGTCGGGATGCGTTTCCATGAACACCCCCGCCACGCCCGCCCCCACCGCCGAGCGCGCGAGCACCGGCACGAATTCGCGCTGCCCGTCCGACGATGTGCCCTTGCCGCCGGGAAGCTGCACCGAATGCGTGGCATCGAACACGACAGGGCACTGTGTCGCGCGCATGATCGCCAGCGCGCGCATGTCGGACACGAGGTTGTGGTAGCCGAATGAGGCGCCGCGCTCGCACACCATGATGTTGTCGGCGCCGCTCGCCGCCCTCGCCTTGCCGACGACCTGCAGCATGTCCTCGGGCGCCAGGAACTGGCCCTTCTTGATGTTGACGGGTAGGCCGGACTGCGCGACCGTCTGGATGAAATCGGTCTGCCGGCACAGGAACGCCGGCGTCTGCAGCACGTCGACGACTTTGGCCACCGCCGGCACTTCGTCGACGGTGTGCACGTCGGTCAGCACCGGCACGCCGATCTGGCGCTTCACCTCCGCCAGCACGTGCAGGCCCTCGTCGATGCCGGGTCCGCGAAAGCTCGCATGCGAGCTGCGATTCGCCTTGTCGTACGACGACTTGAAAATGAACGGAACGTCGAGCGCTGCGCAGATTTCCTTCAGCGTGCCCGCCGTGTCGAGCTGCAATTGCATCGACTCGACGACGCAGGGACCTGCAATCAGGAACAGCGGCCGTTCGAGGCCGACGTCGAATCCGCACAGTTTCATCGGCGGCTCAAATCGACGCGACGAGCTCGCCGACCATCGCGGTGGCGTCCGTCGCGCTTGCGCGGCGTGCGTCGAGTGCGGCGCGAACGAAACTGATGAACAGCGGATGCCCGCGGCGCGGATTGGACGTGAATTCGGGGTGGAACTGGCAGCCGAAGAACCAGCGGTGACCGGGTATCTCGATCATTTCGCACAGGTCGCCGGCCACATCGCTTTTCGCATACGCGCCCACCGCGAGGCCGGCGGCCTCGATGCGCGGCAGGTAATGGTTGTTGACCTCGTTGCGATGGCGATGGCGTTCGGCGACGACGCTGCTGCCGTAGATCCGGTGCGCAAGCGTGCCGGCCAGCACGTCGCAGGGCTGCGACCCCAGCCGCATCGTGCCGCCCAGGTCGGAGTTGGCGTCGCGCGTCTTGATCGTGCCGTCATGGTCCTGCCATTCGGTGATCAGCGCGACCACAGGATGCGGCGTGGTCGCGTCGAACTCGGTGCTGTTGGCGTTGGCCAGTCCCGCCTTGTTACGCGCGTATTCGATCACCGCGAGCTGCATGCCGAGGCAGATGCCCAGGTAAGGCACGTCGTTTTCGCGCGCGTAGCGGATCGCCGCGATCTTGCCCTCGACGCCGCGCTTGCCGAAGCCGCCGGGAACGACGATCGCATCCATGTTGCGCAACATGTCGATGCCGTCGCGCTCGATCGATTCCGAATCGACATAGTGGATGCGCACTTTCGATTGCGTGTGGATGCCGGCGTGGATCAGCGCTTCGGACAGCGACTTGTACGATTCGGTGAGATCGACATACTTGCCGACCATCGCGATGTCGACCTCCTGCAGCGGATGCTCGAGTGCCGCGGTCAGCTTGTCCCACACGGCGAGATCCGCCGGCGGCGGCGACAGCGCCAGCTTGCGGCAGACGATGTCGTCGAGCCCCTCGCGGTGCAGTGCCGACGGGATCTTGTAGATCGAGTCCTTGTCGAGTGCGGATATCACCGCTTCGAAATCGACGTTGGTGAACAGCGCGATCTTGCGGCGGTCGCTTTCGGAGACGGGCCGATCGGCGCGGCACAGCACGACATCCGGCTGGATGCCGATCTCGCGCAACTCCTTCACCGAATGCTGCGTCGGCTTGGTCTTCATCTCGCCGGCGGT
>DATCFA010000277.1:0-3295 GCA_036509805.1 Casimicrobiaceae bacterium | reverse complement strand
AACGCGTCCGCCAGCGTCCGCCAGTTGACCCCGGTGGCCATCACCGGCACGCTCGACATCGGCGTGGGGCGCGTGCGCAAGCTGGCGATGGGCCCGCACTACCTGTCGATGTTCACCGTCGGCGACCAACTCCTGTGGGGCGCCGCCGAGCCGTTGCGGAGGATGTTGCGGATCCTCGCGGAAAGCGGTGCGCAGAGGGCTGCCGGCGGCCGAATCGCGTTAAAAGCAACACAGGCCATCTAGCGGATCGTCACGGCCCCGCCACAACATGTTGTGGTGCAGCATGTCTGCCGTTCAAGCGCTAGCGGACGCCCTAGTACGTCGGCATGAAGTTGACCACAACAACCGGCGTCCGCGAGGCAAAATCCCAAGCTAATACCGTGGTTTAGCTTGCGAAGCTAAACCCATGATGTTATGTTTCCTTGCAATAAAAGCTGATCGCGAGGGGACGGCATGCGCGTAACACCCAAATTCACGCTGAGCCTGGTGGCGCTGGCACTTGCGCTGCCCGGAAGCGCGTACGCATTGGGGCTCGGCAAACTGACCGTGGACTCGGCGCTCGGGCAACCGCTGTCGGCGCGCGTCGACCTCACATCGGCGACGCGCGAGGAAATCGACACGCTGCAGGCACGCGTGGCCGATCCGTCGCTGTATCGCCAGAACAACCTCACTTACCAGGCGGCACTCGCGCGTGCGCGCGTTGCCGTCGAAACGGGCAGCGACGGCGTACCGTACCTGCGAATCTCGTCACCGGTGTCGGTGCTCGAGCCGTATCTCGACCTGATCGTCGAAGTGGACTGGGCGTCCGGTCGCGTTGTGCGCGACTACACATTGCTGCTGGACCCGCCTGGCATTAACACCGGCGCACCCGTGCAGCCGGTGGCGCCGTTGCGCCAGGGAACCGGCGCCGCCGCACCCCTGTCGCGTGGCGGCACTACCGCCCCCGCGACATCGACCGCTGCAGCGCCGCGTGCGCCCGGCGAAGGCTATACGGTCAAGCGCGGCGACACGCTCGCGAAGATCGCCACCGACAACAAGTCGGCCGACGTCACGCTCGACCAGATGCTCGTCGCATTGTTCAAGGCCAACAACGACGCATTCGCCGGCAACAACATGAATCGACTGCGTGCCGGCGCGATCATGACGATCCCCGATGCGTCGACGGTGTCGGCCGAACCCGCTACCGACGCGCAGAAAGTCGTGCGCGTACAGGCGAGCGACTGGCGTACCTACCGCGACCACGTCGCCGCAGCGGCGCCGGAAGCCGGCGGCGGAGGCACGCGCGCAGCGGCCGGCAGCATCGGCACGGCAGTCGAGGAAAAGACGCCTGCCGTCACACCCGGCAGCGACCGCCTGCGCGTATCGCGTGAGGCACAAGGCAAGGGCGGTGGTGTGGCTGAGGAAGCCGTGGCGCGCGACAAGCAGCTCGCGGAAGCGCAGTCGCGAATCACCCAGCTCGAAAAAATGCTCGCCGACGCGCAACACGCGGTCGACCTGAAGAGCCAGACGCTTGCGCAGGCGCAGAACCGCGCCGACGCCGCGAGCGGCAAGGCCACGTCACCGATGACGCCGTCGGCCACGCCGACGACGGCCATCACGCCCGCGCCGTCGACGCCGCCGGCCACGGCCACGACGCCGGCGACGCCGACGCCGGCCGCCACGTCCGCGCCGTCGCCGACAGCCGCGACGCCGTCCGCATCGTCAACGACGCTGCCGCCGACCACACCTGCTACCGATGCGACGAAGGCCGCCGAGACACCGGCGACGCCTGCGACGACGCCGGTTGTCGTGCCGAGAGCGGCACCCAAGGCGATTGCGCGCACGCCGGTGAAACCCGCGCCGTCGTTCTTCGACCAACTGACCGACGCCATCCCGTTGTGGGCGCTCGGTGTCGCGATCGCCGCCATCCTGGGTCTCATCGCCGTGCTGGTGTCGTCGCGCCGCCGCAAGACGACCAAGTTCGAGGACAGCATCATTTCGGGCACCGACATCAAGACCAACACGGTGTTCGGATCGACCGGCGGCGGGGTCGTCAACACCGGCGACAACTCGCTCGCCAGCGACTTCAGCCGCGAGGGTCTCGGCAACATCGACACCGACGAGGTCGATCCGATCGCCGAAGCCGAGGTCTATCTCGCGTACGGGCGCGATGCGCAGGCGGAGGAAATCCTCAAGGACGCGCTGAAGAAGGACCCGCAGCGCCAGGAAATCTACCTGAAGCTCCTCGAGATCCACGCGCAGCACAACAAGCCGTCGGCGTTCGAGACGGTGGCCGCCGAGCTGTATGCGCAGTGTCACGGACAGGGCGAAACCTGGCAGAAGGTCGTCGCATTGGGTCGCCAGCTCGATCCGAACAATCCGATGTTCGCCGAAGGCGGTGCGCAAGTCGCGCCGCGACCGGCCACGCCGGCGGCCGACCCCGAGATGTTCACGATGGGTCCCGACGTGACGCTGCCGCACGGGCATGCGGGCGGCGGCATCGACATGCAGCTCGACGACGAGATCACCGTGTCGCCGACGTCCGGCGTCGAAGCACGGCCGAAGACGCCCGCCGACATCCTTGCCGGCGCCGACCGTACGCTGGAGAGCACGCGCAGCTCGACCGAGACGATGGGCGATCGCGCCCGCGCGACGTCGGCGTCGATCGCCGCCGCCGCGGGCGCTGCCGCCGGCGTGATCGCCGCGCGTGCCGAAAACGCGGCCGCCAACAAGATGGACCTCGACTTTCATCTCGATGCGGCCGACAAGCCGGCGCCGATGCGCGCAGCGGCGCCGCGTGCACCCGAGCCCGCATTCGAGACGGCGAGCGCACCCGCTGCCGCGCCGGCGAGCACGTCCGACCGCCTCGCCCGTCCGGCGGCGGCGCTCGAGCTCGACAAGCTCGACCTGTCGTTCGACCCGGACAAGGCAACCTTCGAGGACCCGACGCCGTCGGTGCTCGACGGCCAATGGCACGACGCCGCCACCAAGCTCGACCTGGCGAAGGCCTACCAGGAAATGGGCGATGTCGAGGGCGCGCGCGAGATCCTGCAGGAAGTGCTGCACGAAGGCGACGAGCAGCAACGCACGGAAGCGCAAGCGCTGTTGTCGAAGCTCGGCTGACGCGCGAAACGCCCGATCGAAGGCGGTGGCCACCGGCCGCCGCCTTTTTTATTTGTTGACGCGCTGCACCCACTGGCAACGATGCCCGATAGCCGATGAGCCGTCTAGCCCTCGCCGTCGAATACGACGGCCGCGCGTTCTGCGGATTCCAGTCGCAGGCGACGGCGTGTGGCGTGCAGGATGCGTTGGCGCA
>DATCFA010000276.1:0-2993 GCA_036509805.1 Casimicrobiaceae bacterium | reverse complement strand
ACGGGTGCCGCGCTGCTCGCGTCGTGGGCCGCGGTGTCCCGCGTGCCGCTCGACGGCGAGCTGGTATTTGGCGAACGCGCCGTCAGCGTGCGCGAATGGCGCGAAGCGCGCGCCGGCGCACGGCTGCTGGTCAAGACGCTGCACGGTGTCGCACTGTGCACGCGCGCTGAATTGATCGCTTCGCTCGCGTCGGCGGGCGACCGTGGATGTGCACGATGAGCGGCGCCCGCGAAGCGCCGCGGGTCGCCTCGGCGACCTCCGCAGTTCGGCCAGGTCCCGAAGTCATGGCCGGCGACGCGGCCGGAATCGATCGCCGCCCGCCGTCGCGCGTGTCGCCGCGCGTGTCGCCACATGAAGTCGATGCGCTGTCGTCGCGCCTGGCGCGCGTCGCGGTGGCCAGCCTGTACGACGAGCTGGCGCTTTACCCCAAGCCGGGACTGGTGAGCCTGCGCGATGCCGGCGCCCACGCCGACATGGACGCACGGACATTCATTCGCAGCATTTTCGCGTTGCGTGGTTACTTTCGCGCCATCGCCGGCGCCGGCATTCGCGGCGCGACGTTCGGCGAAATGAAAATGCTGGGCATCGCCGCCGAAGCGCGGATGTTGCGCGCCACGCGCGGCGTCAACACCCACCGCGGCGCCATCTTTGGCATGGGCCTCGTGTGCGCCGCCGCGAGCTGGTGCCTCGCGCGCGGCGGGACTGCGCGCGACGCCGAACTGCGCGCGACGCTGCGCCGGTGGCAATACGATCTGCGCACATCATCGCCGGGTGGCGACGCGGCACCGCAACACGACGAAGCCCGGTCGCACGGTCGCGTCGCGGTGTTGCGCCACGGCGTCGACGGCGCAAGAGGAGAAGCGGCGCGCGCCTTTCCGTCGGTGTTTCAATGCGCGCTACCCGCGCTGCGCGCAGCACTCGCGCGCGGAGCGAACGCACAGCAGGCGCAGTTGCACGCGTTATTCGCGCTGATGGCACAGGTCGCGGATACGAACGTCCTCTACCGCGGCGGAATCGACGGCCTGCAGGTGATGCGCGCGGCCGCACAGCGTTTTCTGGCGCAGGGGAGCGTGTTCGCGTCCGGCTCGTCGGCGCGCGCGATCGAACTGCATCGGCATTTTTGTGCGCTCGGCTTGTCGCCGGGCGGCTGCGCCGACCTCCTCGGCGTCACGTGTTTCGTGCAGCGCGTGCAAACGGGCGAATTTCGCGGCAGCCCATCCGCGCACGGCCGGCGTGCGCCGGACGTCGCGGGACGCACCGCACAAGCGCGCTAGCGGTCGCTCGCATGCTCGGCATCCTCTGCCCGGGCCAAGGCGCGCAGCACGCAGGCATGCTCGACCTGCTGCTCGCCGATTCGCATGCGGCCGGCGTGCTGGACGCGGTGGAGCCGATGTTCGGTGCTCATCCGCGGATCCTGGAGGCCGATGCGCCACGCCTGTTCGACAACGATGTCGCGCAACCGCTGATTTGCGCGGCGCAGGTCGCCGCATGGGAGGGGCTTCGACGCCACGTGCCCGCCCCGCTCGCGTTCGCAGGCTACAGCGTCGGCGAGCTCGCGAGCCATGCGTGCGCGGGCGCCGTCGACGCAGCGACGGTGGTGCGGCTTGCACAACGGCGCGCCGCGCTGATGGAGCAGGCGGCCGTCGGTCGACCCGGTGGCATGATCGCGTTGGGCGGGCCTTCGCGCGCGGACATCGACGAGCTTTGTCGCGATCGTCCCGCGTGGCCGGCGATCGTGATCGACCGGACGACGTTCGTGATCGGGGGAACCGACAGCGCGCTCGCTGCGCTCTCGCACGAGGCGCGCGCGCGCGGATGGAAAGTCACCTGCCTCAAAGTCGGTGTCGCGTCGCACACACCGCTGCTCTCGGCGGCGGTCGAGCCTTTTCGGCTGGCCCTCGAGGAAGCGGGGTTGCGCGACACGCGAATACCCGTCATGTCGGGCATCGATGGCCGACTGCAAATCCTGCATGCGCAGGCGATCGACAGCCTCGCGCAGCAACTCAGCCATGCGATCGAATGGTCGCACTGCCTCGAGGCGCTGCGCGAGCGTGGATGCCGGGTGTTCCTCGAGCTGGGACCGGGGCGCGCGCTGTCGCACATGTTGTGCGAGCGTTTCCGTGATTGCGAAGCGCGCGCGCTGGCCGATTTCCGGACGCTGCGTGGTGCCGCGCAGTGGGTCAACGAGCGTTGCGCCGCAACGTGACGGCTAGCACTTCGGCGTGCAGCGGTGGTATCCGACCGCGCCTTCGATCACGTTGCCGGCGCGGCCGTTGAAATAGTAGTCGAGGCCGACGCCCGTGACACCGGGGCCGGACAGGAAGCCCGCGAAGTTGCCTTGCACCAGTTGCTGGCACGCGCCGCCTGCGCATGACGCGGTGGCGCCCACGCCGGCGGTGGAGAACAGCGGACCGACGAGCCGCGTCGTTCCGCTCATCGTATACGTCGCATCGGCGCCGAATCCCACCTGCAGGCCGCTCAACGCGAGGCTCGCCTGCGTGAAGTCGACGGTGACATTGCCACCCGACAGCAGCGTGCCGACCGCACCGCTGCCCGAGTCGGTGGGCCGCGTGCCGCCCACCGGCGAAAAGCTCACGACGCCGGAGCTCGGCAGCGACGTCGCCGCGCTGCCATAGATGTAGTGGAGGTTGCCGCCGTCGTTGTGCACGACCTCCCCGTTCGGCAGCGTTTGCGCGATCGTCGAGCCGGTGCCGTTCCAGCGACCCCAGTTCAATCCGCCGGCATCGGGTGCGGACCCCGTATCGAGGACGCTGGCGCCGCCGCGCGTTGCATCGAGCGTCGCAGTGTGGATCGCAGCGACGTTCCCCGCGGCGTCCAGCGTGAACGGATTGCCTACCGCGTCGACACTTGCGAGCTCCAGCGTGTACTGGTCGGAGCCGACGACATAGTTGAGGCGGTCGTCGGCAAGTTGCAGGTCCTCGGTGCTCATGTAGACGAACGGATCGCGCGGCGACGCGAACCCTTGCGGTACC
>DATCFA010000275.1:0-8198 GCA_036509805.1 Casimicrobiaceae bacterium | reverse complement strand
CTGATCATCCGCGTCCCCGGAAAGCTCGCGGCAGGCGAGCGCCGCGCGCAGGTATGCAACCTGATCGACGTCGCGGCCACGATGCTCGATGCGCTCGACGCGCCGGCATTGCCGCATGGCCAGGGGCGCAGCCTGATGCCGCTGTTGCGCGATCGGCGCTCGGCATGGGTCGACGAAACGTTCATCGAGCATTGCACCGATGTCGTGCCTGCATGGACAGGCGGGCGCTCGGTACAGCAGCGGGCGCTACGGCGCGGGCAATGGAAGCTCATCTACCACCACGGCGAAGCACCGCAATTGTTCGACCTGGCGCACGATCCGCACGAGCGCGAGGATCTGGCGGCGAATGCTGCGCACGCATCGATCCGCGACACGCTGATTGCGCGCGTGCTCGAAGGCTGGGACCCGGCGGCGATCGGCGCGCAGATCCGCGCGCGTCGCGACGACAAGAATGTGATCGACCAGTGGGCACGCAACGTGCGGCCGGCGGACGGGTTTCGCTGGCAGCTGCGTCCGGAGCTCAACTACCTCGAATCCGGCGCGTGATGGACGCGGTGCATATACCGGCGTGGCCGCGCATCGGCCTCGGATGCGCGACGCTCGGCACGCCGGCGCCGCTGCTGGGGGATGCCGCCGCGGAGGCGGTGATGCGGGCGGCGATCGACCACGGGATCCGGCTGTTCGACGTCGCGCCGCTGTACGGTGGTGGCGTGGCGGAGGAACGTCTCGGCCGCGTGCTGAAGCGCCTGCCGCGCGACCAGTACGTGCTGTGTACGAAGACGGGCGTCACGCGGCCGTATGCGCAGACGGCACAACCGCCCGGCGCTGCGCGTCGGCGCGCGTTCGACCACTGGGACTACAGCGCTGCCGCGACGCGGGCGTCGGTCGCGGCGAGCCTCGCGCGGCTGCAGGTCGCGCGGCTCGACGTCGTCCACCTGCACGATGTCGACCTGCACGTCGACGAATGCCTCGCGGCGCGCGACGAACTGGCGGTGATGCAGCGCGAGGGCATCGTCGGCGCCATCGGCATCGGCTCGAACCTCGTCGAGCCCGTTGCGACGCTGCTCGGGCGCGCACGCTTCGATACGTTCCTGCTCGCCGGTTGCTACACGCTGCTCGACCAGCGCGGCAGCGCGCTGTTCGTGCAGGCGCAATCCCAAGGCGTCCGCGTCATCGCAGGCGGTGTCTTCAATTCCGGCGTGCTGGCGAAATGGCCGAATCCCGATGCGACATTCGGCTACGTTCCCGCAGGCGAGGACGTGCGCGCGCGCACGGCGCGCATCGCGGCCGTGTGCGCGCGCCATGGCGTCCCGCTCGGCGTGGCCGCATTGCAGTTCGTTCTCGCGAACTCTGCGATCACCAGCGTGCTGATCGGTCCGCGCACGGTCGCCGAGCTGGAAGCGAATCTCGCCGCGCTGCACACGACGGTGCCGGACGCGCTGTGGGATGCGCTGGTGCACGAGGGTCTTGTTGCCGCCGGCGTGCGCTCGCCGCGCGACGCGACGCCGGCGCCGGGCCGCGCAGTATCGGCCTGATCGGGCGCTGCGATGCGCATCGACGCCCACTTGCATTTCTGGAAGCCGGCGTGCGGCTTCGATAACAAGCCGGTTGCCGACAATGCGGCGTACCGGCGCGACTTCCTGCCGGTCGATGTGCGCCCCGCACTCGACGCGGCCGGCATCGACGCCGCCATCCTCGTGCAGACGGCGCCGCAGGTGGCGGAAACGGACTGGCTGCTGGCGCTCGCCGATGACCTGCCGTGGATCGCCGGTGTTACCGGCTGGGTCGACCTCGACGCCGCCACCGGAATCGACGTGGCGGCACTGCGCGCGAAGCCGAAGCTCGTGGGCATGCGTGCGCAACTGCGGCGCGTCGCCGACGCGGCGTTCATCCTGCGGCCGAACGTGCTGCGCAGTCTCGCGGCGATCCTCGACGCCGGCCTGTCGGTGACGATGCTCGCCGAATCGCGGCATTACGCGCACGTGGCCGACGCGCTCGAGCGTCTGCCACCCGGCCCGGTGACGCTCAATCATCTCGGAATGCGCTTTGCCGACGCCGATCCATCCGCATGGCGCGACGCCATGCGGCGCTTCGCGCGGCGTGACAGCCTCCAGCTTCAGCTTTCGGGCTTGCCCTTCCTGTTCGGCACGCCGTGGCGTGGCGCAGACGCACAGCAGGTGCTCGACGATGCGCTGGACATCTTCGGCGCGCAGAGGCTGATGTTCGCGAGCGACTGGCCGATGCTCGTGCGCTACGCTACGTATGCCGAATGGGCGGCGGCGGTCGCGGATTTCCTCGCGGCGCGCGGCGCGTCGGCGGATGACGTGGCCGCGGTGTTCGGCGGCAATGCACTACGCGCGAATCCGGCGATCGCATCGCCGCCACGCCCTCGTCCGCCGGCCGGATGACCCGAAGCACTTCTTTTTCAACCATCACGTCGAAGCTGGAGCACGCAACATGAAGCGATCGCAGATCAACGCCGCCATAGCCAACGCGCACGAAGCGCTGAAGGCGCACGGCATCCGCCTTCCCGAATACGGATACTGGCCGGCTGCGCGCTGGCGCACGGCGGGACCGGAAATGCGCCGCGTGACGCGCAACGCCCTTGGCTGGGCGGTCACCGACTTCGGCCAGGGCGATTTCGACAATGTCGGCATCACGATGTTCGACGTGCGCAACGGCACGCCCGAATTTCCCGACGAAGGCACGCCCTACGCCGAAAAGGTCTTCGTGCTGAAGCCTGGCCAGCGGCTGCCGTTCCATTTCCACTGGAAGAAGGCCGAGGACATCATCAACCGCGCGGGCGGTACGCTGATGATCCAGCTCTACAACGCGCGCGACGACGAGACGATGGACGAGACGTCTCCGGGCATCGTCTATTGCGATGGCGTTGCGCAGCCGTTCGTTGCCGGGCAGATCTTCGAGGTGCCGCAAGGCGGCAGCCTGACGATCACGCCACGCCTCTATCACCGCTTCTGGGCGGAGGAGTCGGCCGGCGTGCTGGTCGGCGGCGAAATCTCGACGATATCGGTGCCCAGGACCGACAACCGTTTCGGCGAGAACGCGCGACGCTTCGTGCCGATCGACGAGGATGTCGAGCCGACGTTCCTGATGAACATCGACTACCCGGCGCTGCACGAGGCGCACTGATGGCCGGCAAGCTCGCAGGGCGCGTGGCGTTCGTCACCGGCGGCGGCGCCGGCATCGGCGCGGCGATCGCCGCGATGTTCCACGCGCAGGGCGCGCGCGTGGTGGTGGCCGACATCGATGGCGGTGCGGCGAACGCGACGGCGGCCGCATTCGCCGCCGATGGCGCCGGCGTGCAGCTCGACGTCACTCGCGAAGCCGATATCCAGCGCGAAGTGGCGGCGGCGCTCGCGCGCTTCGGACGCATCGACATCCTCGTCAACAACGCGGGCATCATGCGCAAGGCGTTCGTGCGCGACATGACCGAGGAGACGTGGGACGCGGTGGTCGACGTCAACCTGAAGGCGACGTTCCTGTGCAGCAAGTCGGTGCTGCCGGCGATGATCGCGCAGCAGCGCGGGCGCATCATCAACATCGCGTCGATCGCCGGCAAGGTTGGCGAGCCCACCGCCAGTGCCTACAGCGCCGCCAAGTTCGGCGTCATCGGCTTCACGCGCTCGCTGGCGCTGGAAGTGGCCGAGCACAACATCCTCGTCAATGCGATCTGCCCCGGGCCGATCCCCACGCAGCTCGGGCGCCAGGGCTGGGAGGACGGCGCGCTCGTCAACGCGATGGCGCTCGACGACGTGATGAAGCGCGTCAATTCGCGCTCGCCGCTGCGGCGGCTGGGCACGGTGGAACAGGTTGCGAAAATGGCGCTGTTCATCGCGTCCGACGACTGCGACTTCACCACCGGGTCGGCGTTCAACGTCGACGGCGGCATCGTGATGACCTGACGCGGCGTCAGTTGCCGGGACCGTTCGGTGTGAAATGCAATTCGAGAGCGCGGCGAAACATTTCCGGACGGTCGGGCTTCGGCAGCGGCGACGACTTGAGGATCGCCCGCTGCACGGCGTCGTCGTACGAGCGCACGCCGCTCGACTTCGTGAGTTTCGCGTCGATGATTTCGCCGGTCGGCAATTGCACGACGTCGAAAATCGCCTCCGGATTGCCAGTCAGGTCGGGTGGCAGGATCACGTTGCCCTTGACCTTCGCCTGGATGCGCTGGATGTAGTCCGACTCGGCGCTCTTGCGTGCTTCCTGCGCGCGCGCTGCCGTCTCGGCGTTCGCGCGCTGCTGCAGCTCCTTGTCGGCCTGCGCCTGCATCTGCGTCATCTCGTTCTGCTGGCGCTCGCGCGTATCGGCGAGCTTTTTGTCGTCGGATCGCTTCTTGTCATCGAGCTGCTTCTGCAGCTCGCGCTGCTTCTGCAGGTCGGCGATGCGCTTCTGCTGTTCGGCTTGCGCGCGCTGCTCGGCCTCGACGCGTTCGCGGCGCTCCTCGTCGCGCTTCACCTTCATCGCGATGTCGGCGGCGGCGGTGTCGACCTTGGGCGGCTCGACGATGGGCTGCGGCGGCGGTGGAACAGGCGTGACTTTGGGCACGGGCGCGGGCGTCGGCAGTGGGTGGATCCTGGGCGGAACGGGCGTCACCTTCGCGGGCTGCGCGATCGGCGCATAGAGCTCGGCCGTCACCGGCTCGGGCTCGTGGCTCTGCCAGCGCAGCGAAAAGACCAGCACCGCGAGGAACGCGAGGTGCACGGCGATTGCGAGTGCCAGCGCCGCGCCACGGTGCGGAAGGCGTTCGCGATCACGGGGACCGCTGTGCGGGTCGGCGTTCATCGCGAAACTTACTTGGGCTCGACGAGCAGACCGACCTTTTTGACGCCGGCAACGTGGAGCTTGTCGAGAATGCCGATCACGGATTCGTAGCGCACCGCCTTGTCAGCGCTGATAACCACCGCCTGTTCGGTTCCGGGGGGCGCCTTGGCCTGCTTCGTCTTGACGAGCGCGATCAAATCGTCGATCAAAATGGTGCGTTGTTTCGCATTGCCCGACTTGTCCAGGAACTGGATGCTGCCGTCCTTTTCGATGGTGATCTGCAGCGGTGCCAACGGCGGCGCGGAACTCACGCCCACGCTCGGCAACTCGATCTGTCCCGGATTGACCAATGGCGCGGTGATCATGAAGATCACCAGCAGCACCAGCATCACGTCGATGTAGGGTACGACGTTGATCTGGTTGATGGCCTTGCGTGCGCGCCGCATGGTGAGGTCAGGTCTGGCGCTGCAGGATGTTGGAAAACTCTTCGATGAACGTCTCGTAGCGCGCCGCGAGACGATCGACGTCATGCGTGAATCGGTTGTACGCGACGACGGCGGGAATCGCCGCGAAGAGGCCGATGGCGGTGGCGATCAGCGCCTCGGCGATGCCGGGCGCCACCTGCGCGAGCGTCGCCTGGCTGACATTGGCGAGGCCCCTGAACGCATTCATGATTCCCCACACGGTGCCGAACAGGCCGACGTAGGGCGACACCGAGCCCACGGTCGCGAGCCCGGACAGGTGCGCGTCGAGCGTGTCGACTTCGCGCTGGTAGGCGGCGCGCATCGCCCGGCGCGCCGAGTCGAGCGTGATCACCGACGAGCTGCCCTGGCGGCGGTGTTTGGAGAATTCGCGGAAGCCGGAGGCGAAGATGTGCTCGAGGCCGCTGCCGGTGCGAGCCTGGCCCGCGCGCTGGAACAGTTCGTTCAGGTCGCCGCCTTTCCAGAAGTTTTCCTCGAACTGGTCGGCGTCGCGCCGCGAAGTCCGCAACTGGAACATCTTGAGGAAGATGTGCCACCAGCTCCACAGCGATGCCAGCGCCAGCAGCACGAGGATCGCCTGCACGACGACGGACGCCGTGATGATCAACGACAGGAACGACAAATCGGGGTGGACGTTCACGTTCCGGTCTCCAGCAGGGTCGAAGGCATCTTGCGCGGCTTCCAGGTCGATTTGTCGAGGCAGGCGAGCGTGATCGTGCCCTCGGCCACCAGCGTGTCGCCGCAGCGAATGGCCTGCCGGGCGATGAAACGTGCGTAGCCGTGGCCGATGATGTCGACGCCCACCATCAGCAGGTCGCCCAGGCGGGCGGGCGCGCGAAAGGCCACGTCAGCGCGTGTCACGACGAATACGATCGTCGAATCGCGCTCGAGTTCCGCAAGCGGCCCGCTGCGCGCGGCCAGCCACTCGGTGCGCGCCCGCTCCATGTACTTGAGATAGTTCGCGTAGTAGACGACGCCGGCGGCGTCGGTGTCCTCGTAGTAGACGCGGACCGGATGGGCGAAAGGCGCCGGCGTCATTCCGGTGCGAACAGCTCGGCCGATGGCAACGGTGGCGCGAGCCCGAAATGGCGATACGACAATGCGGTGGCGATGCGCCCGCGCGACGTGCGCTGCAGGTAACCCTGCTGGATCAGGTAGGGTTCGAGCACGTCCTCGATCGTGTCGCGCTCCTCGCCGATGGCGGCGGCGAGGTTGTCCACGCCTACCGGACCGCCGTCGAACTTGGACAGCACCGTCTGCAACAGCTTGCGGTCCATCACGTCGAGGCCGACGGCATCGACGTCCAGCATCACCAGCGCGGCGTCGGCCACCTCGCGCGTGATGGCGCCATCGGCCTTCACTTCGGCGTAGTCGCGCACGCGCCGCAACAGGCGGTTGGCGATCCGCGGCGTGCCGCGCGAGCGTCGCGCGATTTCCATCGATCCGGCCGGGTCGAGCGGGATCTCGAGCAGCGACGCCGAGCGCGTGACGATGCGTGTGAGCTCCGCCGCCGTGTAGAACTCGAGCCGCGCGACGATGCCGAAGCGGTCGCGCAGCGGGTTGGTCAGCATGCCCGCGCGCGTCGTCGCGCCGATCAGCGTGAACGGCGGCAGGTCGAGCTTGACGCTGCGCGCTGCCGGCCCTTCGCCGATCATGATGTCGAGCTGGAAGTCTTCCAGCGCCGGGTAGAGTATTTCCTCGACGACCGGCGACAGGCGATGGATCTCGTCGATGAACAGCACGTCGCGCGGCTCGAGGTTGGTCAGCAGCGCGGCCAGGTCGCCCGGGCGCTCGAGCACCGGCCCCGACGTCTGCCGCAGGTTGACGCCCAGCTCGTGCGCGATGATGTGCGACAGCGTCGTCTTGCCGAGCCCGGGCGGTCCGAACAGCAGCACGTGGTCGAGCGCCTCCTCGCGTTTTTTCGTCGCCTCGATGAAGATGCCGAGCTGATGGCGGATCTTTTCCTGGCCGACGTAATCGGCCAGCGCGCGCGGGCGCAACGCGCGCTCGAACTGCTCCTCGGCGACGCCGATCGGGCGGCCGGTGACCACGCGGTTGAGCGGATCGCTTTCGATGGCCATGCGCCGAACTCTACGCCCCCACGCCCGTCAGCCTTTGGACAACAGCTTGAGCGACTGGCGGATGCCGTCGGCGATGGAGATGTTGTCGGCCAACTGGCGCACGGCGGCGACGGCTTCCTTGTCGCTGTAGCCGAGCGCGAGCAGCGCGTGCAGGATGTCGGCCGACGCCGGCGGCACGCGGTGCACGCCCACCGCCGACGAGAGGTCGGCGCCGAGCTTGTCCTTCAGTTCCAGCAGGATGCGCTCGGCGGTCTTCTTACCGATGCCTGGAACCTTGGTCAGCCGTCCGGATTCCTGCAGCGTGATCGCCTGTGCGAGCTCCGCGACCGACATCCCCGACAGCACCGAAAGGGCGGTGCGCGCGCCGATGCCGTTGACCTTGTTCAACTGGCGGAACGCGCGGCGCTCGTTTTCGGTGGCGAAGCCGAACAGCAGGTGCGCATCCTCGCGCACCACCATGTGCGTGTAGAGCGCCACCGCCGCGCCGATGGCGGGCAGGTTGTAGAACGTGCTCATCGGCACGTCGACCTCGTACGCGACGCCCTGCACGTCTAGCAGGATCTGCGGCGGGTTCTTTTCGAGCAGCGTGCCCGACAGGCGTCCAATCATGGCGTGCAGTCAGCGAAGACCGGTTTTTCGGTTTCGCAATATAGCAGCCGTGACGCGCGCGCCGGCGCAGCGGGCCGCTGCTGCGCCGCTTGCTGCGCGATACGCGGCGTCCTGCGCGCGCGAGCGAAGGTCGCGACAGCGGCGCCATCACGCGTCAACGCGCCGCCAGCAGGCGATGCACGTCGGCCAGCGATTGCAGCACGCGCGGCGACAGCGCCAGCAGCGACGCGCCGGGCACGAC
>DATCFA010000274.1:0-4677 GCA_036509805.1 Casimicrobiaceae bacterium | reverse complement strand
ATCATCTACCTGAAGGCCGAGCTCAAGTACATCACCATCCGCACGCCGCAGCGCGAGTACCTGCTAGAGGAGTCGCTGACCAAGCTGGAGAACGAGTTCGGCGCGCGCTTCGTGCGCGTGCACCGCAACTGCCTGGTCGCGCGCGACGCTATCCGCGGATTCGAGCGGCGGCTCAACAACGACGGCGACGCGCACTGGGAAGTGATGCTCAACGGCATCGTCGAATCGTTGCCGGTATCGCGCCGCCAGCAGTCGATAGTGCGCGACGTCGGACGCGAAGTCGTCGCCGACTGAGCGCACGAAGCGGCCGCACGTTCGCGCTACACTTCGCCCCGTCGTCAACCGGCCGCAATGCGGCGAAGGCTTTTGCGCATGCGCACGCTGATCTGCGGCTCGCTGGCGTTCGACACCATCATGGTGTTTCCCGACCGCTTCGGCCGCCACATCCTGCCCGACCAGACGCACATGCTGTCGGTGTCCTTCACCGTCGGCGACATGCGCCGCGAATGGGGCGGTTGCGCGGGCAACATCGCCTACAACCTGCGCGGACTCGGCGGCGAGCCGGTGGTGATGGCGACGCTGGGCAAGGACGGCGGCGGCTACCGCGAGCGGCTGACGACGCTCGGCATCGGCATCGACGGCGTGCGCGACATCGACGACCTGTACACGGCGCAGGCGTTCATCATCACCGACCTCGATGACAACCAGATCACCGCGTTCCATCCGGGCGCGATGGCGCGCTCGCACGACAACCGCGTCACCGATGTCGCGGGCATCGGCATCGGCATCGTCGCGCCCGACGGACGCGAAGGGATGCTCGCGCATGCGGCCGAGTTCTGCGCGGCGAGCATTCCGTTCATCTTCGATCCGGGACAGGCGATGACGCTGTTCAGCGGCGAGGAACTGCTGCGGATGGTCGACGCCGCCAGCGTGGTGACGCTCAACGACTACGAAACACGGCTGCTGGAGGAACGCACCGGACTTGCGCGCGCGGACATCGCTGCGCGCGTCGACGCGTTGATCGTGACGATGGGCGCCGAAGGCTCGTTGATACACGCGGGCGGCCACACGCTGCGCATCGGCGTTGCACACGTCGACGAGCTCGTCGACCCCACGGGCTGCGGCGACGCGTATCGCGCAGGATTGTTGTACGCGATGGCAAATCGCTGGGACTGGCAGCGTGCCGGGCAGCTCGCGGCGACGCTCGGCGCGCTGAAGATCGGCGCGCGCGGCGGACAGAACCATGGCGTCAACCGCGCGCGCGTTGCGGCGTTATACAATCAAAGCTTCGGCGGCCAACCCTGGTGACCATCATGCAACAAATTGTTTCCACGCGGAATTTCGCAAAAGTCTGCCTCGCAATCGCGGCGGCGTTCACGCTTGCCGCATGCGCGCCTTCGCAGCGCTCGGACGTCTATCAGTATCGCCAGGGCATGCGTGCGCAGACGGTCGAGATGGGCGTCGTCGAAAGCGTTCGCTATGTGCAGCTCGGAGCACCCAATACCGGTGTCGGCACCGTCGGTGG
The DNA here is from genome assembly GCA_036509805.1 of Casimicrobiaceae bacterium. Classification (GTDB taxonomy): domain Bacteria; phylum Pseudomonadota; class Gammaproteobacteria; order Burkholderiales; family Casimicrobiaceae; genus VBCG01. The sequence goes on along the minus strand of DATCFA010000274.1, from coordinate 3,152 downwards.
CGCGGCACTTGGCGGCATCGCCGGCAGCACGATCGGCGGCGGTGGCCGCGCGAATGCGGCCGGCGCGATCGCCGGCGCGATCATCGGCGGCGTTGTCGGCAATGCGGTCGAGAACAACGCCAACCAGCGCAACGGCATCGAAGTCACCGTGCGCCTCGACTCGGGCAGCCTTCTCGCCATACCGCAGGAAAACGCCGGCGAGAATTTCCGACCGGGCGACCGCGTGCGCGTGCTGTCCGACGGCCGCAATACCCGCGTCACCTACTGATGCGCGCGGTGTCGCGACCCACCTGATCAACGACGGCCCGTTTTCACGGGCCGTTTCTCTGTGATCGTGGATCCGCCACAGCGCACGTCGCGCACCCGCCAGTTGTGCCGCGCGGCGCGGATGTCGCTGCACCTGCTGCGCGGGCTCGCGATCACGACGCTGCTGTTTCCGTTCACCGCGGCCGGCGGCCGCCGCACACACATCCGCCGCTGGAGCGCGCAGTTGCTTGCGCTGCTGGCGATCGAGGCGCGCATCGAGGGCACGCTGTGCGGTGCCGCCGGCAATGTCGTGTTCGCCTGCAACCATATTTCCTGGCTGGATATTTTCGTGCTCGATGCGCGCATGCCGGCACGCTTCATCGCCAAGTCGGAGCTCGCGCACTGGCCGCTGATCGGCAGGCTGATCCGCGACACCGGAACGATATTCCTCGAGCGCGCGCGGCGCGTCGACATGATGCGCGTCAATGCGCTGGCCACCGCCGCGCTGTCGCACGGCGATTGTCTGGCGGTGTTTCCCGAGGGCACGACGACCGACGGCACGACGCTGCTCAAGTTCCACGGATCGTTGCTGCAGCCGGTGATCGATGCGCGAGGCCAGGTGCAGCCGCTCGCGTTGCGCTACACCTATGCGGACGGCACGCAGTCGCTGGCGCCCGAATATGCGGGCGACACGTCGTTCATCGAATCGTTCTGGCGCGTCTGCGGCGTGCGCGCGCACGTGGTGGAAATCGCGGTGCTGCCGCCGATCGATGCCGAGCAGCGCTCGCGGCGCGAGCTCGCATCGATGGCGGAAGAGGCGGTCAGGCGGGCATTGGCGCGACGGGCGCCAGCGGCGTCCTCGACGGCACCTGGAACAATCGCCGCGTATCGAGATCGACCGCAGTGAGCGCGCCGCCCCACAGGCAGCCGCTGTCGAGCATCAGCATGTTCGGCGTGATCGCAAGGCCCAGCGTCGACCAATGGCCGCAGATGACGCGCATCGGCGCGCTTTGCCGCGTCGGCTGCAGGAACCACGGCGCGAAGCCTGGCGGCGTGAACTGCGGCCCGCGTTTTTCGCGCAATTCCATTTTTCCCTCCGCCGTGCAGAAACGCATTCGCGTGAAGGCATTGACGATTGCACGCAGCCGATCATCGCCTGCAAGATCGTCGCGCCACGTCGACGGCTCGTCGCCGTAGAGCACGCCGAGAAAGCGCGGGGCGTCGCCGCCTGCGAGTACCGCCTCGACTTCGCGCGACAGCGCCACCGCCTGCGCGCCGCTCCACGCGGGCAGCAGCCCCGCGTGCACCAGCAGGTCGTCGCCTTCGCACACGCACAGCGGGCGCCGCCGCAGCCAGTCGACGAGTTGCGCGCGGTCCGGCGCTGCAAGGATCGCGTCGAGCGTGTCGCCGCGATGCGGCGGGCGATGGCCGGCGGCAATTGTCAGCAGGTGCAAATCGTGGTTGCCGAGCACCGTCGTCGCAGCGTCGCCCATCGCCATCACGTCGCGCAGAACGGCGAGCGATTCGGGTCCGCGATTGACCAGATCGCCTACCAGCCACAGGCGGTCGCGCGCGGCGTCGAAACCGGTCAGCGCGAGCAGTTCGCGGAATTCCGCGTGGCATCCCTGGATGTCGCCTATCGCGTAACGCGCCACGTCGCTCTCTCAAGATTCGTATTCGTCACTGCATGCGGGGCATGCCGTCAAGTCTTACGCGCGACACGCGCGGTCACTACAATCGCGATCGATTCTAGCAAACGGTCGCCGATGAGCTTTCCCCTGAACCCCGCGCAGCGCGAAGCGGTGCGCTGCACCGATGCGCCGCTGCTCGTCCTCGCAGGCGCCGGCAGCGGCAAGACACGCGTGATCACCGCCAAGGTCGCGCACCTGTGTGCAAGCGGCACGCGTGCTGCCGCGATTGCCGCGATCACGTTCACCAACAAGGCGGCGCGCGAAATGCGCGAGCGCATCGACGTGCTGCTGCGCGAGACGACGCGGCCGAAGGGCGAGGGCGCGCCGACGATCGCGACGTTTCACGCGCTCGGTCTTTCGATCATCCGCCGCGAGACGAAGCCGCTCGGCCTCAAGCCGGGCTTTTCCATTTTCGCACCGTCCGACCTCGAAGCGATCGTCGGCGAGCTCGTGGCCACCAGCGACCGCGTCCGCGCGCGCGCCGCGCAATGGCGGATTTCGCAATGGAAGAACGCGCTGACCACACCCAGGCGGGCACTCGCATCGGCGCAGGACGACGATGCGCGCGTGGCGGCACAGGCGTACGCGCGCTACGCCGACACGCTCGCCGCGTACCATGCGGTCGATTTCGACGACCTGATCGTGCGCCCGCTCGAGCTTTTCGCGCGCGACGCCGACGCCTCGGCGCGCTGGTCGAGCCGCTTTGCGCACGTGCTCGTCGACGAATACCAGGATACGAACCCCGCGCAATACGCGCTGTTCCGCCACCTGGTCGGTGCGCGGGGCGTGTTCACCGCAGTGGGTGACGACGACCAGGCGATCTACGGCTGGCGCGGCGCCACGATCGGGAACCTGGCGAAGCTGCACGACGACTATCCGGCGTTGCGCGTGGTCGTGCTCGAGCAGAACTACCGCTCCAGCGTGCGCATCCTGCGCTCGGCGAACGCGCTGATCGCGAACAATCCCAAGCTGCACGCGAAGAAGCTGTGGAGCGAGCTCGGCACCGGCGACACGATCCGCGTCGCATCGTGCGCCGACGACGAGGCCGAAGCGGAGGCCGTCGCCAACGCGATTTCGGCGCAGCGATTCGAGCAGCGCGGAAAGTATGGCGATTTCGCCGTGCTCTATCGCGGCAACCATCAGGCGCGCGCGTTCGAAACCGCGCTGCGCGCGGCCAGCATCCCGTATGTGCTGTCCGGCGGCCAATCGTATTTC
>DATCFA010000273.1:0-3849 GCA_036509805.1 Casimicrobiaceae bacterium | reverse complement strand
CCGCGCGCCAGAAGAACGAGTCGGTGGCCGTTGTGCTGGGCGACGTCGAGCGCTTCAAGCACCTCAACGATGCCCTCGGGCGCCACGCCGGCGACTCGCTGCTGAAGCAGCTTGCGAGTCGCATTCAACTCGCGCTGCAGGGCTCGGCAAGCTTGGCGCGCGTCGGCGGCGACGTGTTCGCGTCGATCTTCACCGATTTCGACAGGCCGGCGGACGTGGCGAGAGACATCGCGCGCGTGGGCAACGTCACGGCAACGCCATTCATCGTCGACGGCCAGCCCGTCAGCCTTGCGATGCGTGCCGGCAGCGCGTCGTTTCCGGCCGACGGCAACGACGCCGAACAGATCTTCCACAATGCCGAGGCGGCACTGAAGCGCGCCAAGGACCTGCACGAGCCGCTGGTGTTCTACACGCCCGACCTCAACGCCAGCGTCGCGCAGCGACTCGCGATCGAGAACAAGCTGCGGCGGGCGCTCGAGCGCGGCGAGTTCGTGCTGCATTACCAGCCGAAAGTCGACATGAAGCGCGGATCGATCGTCGGTCTCGAGGCACTCATTCGCTGGCACGACCCGCAACAGGGGCTGGTGCCGGCGGCCGAGTTCGTCACGATCCTCGAGGAGACCGGGCTTATCCTCGAAGTCGGACGCTGGGCGATGAAGGAAGCTGTGCGCCAGGGCGCCGCGCTGCGCGCCGCGGGCGTGGCCGCGACGCGCATCGCCGTCAACGTGTCGTCGATCCAGTTGCGCCAGGACGATTTCGTGCGCTGGGTCGAGGAAGCGATCGCCGTGGCGAACGGAGGTCCTCACGGGCTCGACCTCGAGATCACCGAGAGCGTGCTCATGCACGACATCGAGACGAACGTGCGCAAGCTCAACGACGTGCGTGCGCTGGGCGTGGACTTCGCCATCGACGACTTCGGCACCGGCTACTCGTCGCTCGCCTACCTTGCCCGCCTGCCCATCGCCGTGGTCAAGATCGACCGCAGCTTCGTGCGCGAGATGGCCATCGGCGCGAGCGGCAAGTCGATCGTGTCGACGATCATCTCGCTGGCGCACGCGCTCGACATGATCGTCGTCGCCGAAGGCGTGGAAACCGACCAGCAGGCGGAGATGCTGCGCGCGCTCAAATGCGACCAGTTCCAAGGCTACCTTTACAGCAAGCCCGTGCCGGCCGACCAGATCACGCAGATGTTGGTGCGTGGCGCGATTCGCCGTCCCGCGGACAGCGGTTCGCGCGTCCATCACTGAAGCGCGCCTTGGGGTCGGCGCCTGCAACGGCGCGCCGTGCATGATTGGCGCGATGGCACGATAATTGCATTAGCTCCGTCCATTGCTACGGTGGGCGATCCGGAAAGGGAGGGATTGCGGCCCACCGATTCGAGAAGCCGGATGATGAAGCCCATTGCCTTTGAACGAGTCTCACTCGCCGACGCCAAGCGCGTGCATGACGGGCTGCACCCGCCAGGGCGCGGCTGGACTGCTGCGCGTTGAACGGCGCGGGCCCGCGATTCGCCGCGGAAACGGAGTCGCCGGCATTCGCGCCGAAACCGCCGCGCCGGCGCCGCTTTTCGCTGACGCGCAGCAAGTATTCGATGTGGGCACTGCCGGCGTTCGGCTTGCTGCTGATCGCCGCGCTGTGGACCCGGACATGGCTGCAGGTCCGTTCTATCGAGCGCGCGAACCTGCAGGAGATCACGCGCGAAACCGAAATTCTCGTCGACTCGTACGAACAGTACACGCGCAATGCGATCGAGGAAGCCGACCGCATGGCGCTGCTGGTGAAATACGAATACGAACAGCACGGCTCACCCGACCTGTCCGGACTGGTGAGCGCCGGGGTGATCAACGGCAACAGCATCGTCCTGGTCAGCATCGTCGATGCCGACGGCAAGCTGGTCGCGAGCAGCCAGCCGCTGCGCCCGGTGAACGTCGCCGACCGCGCCTATTTCATCGCGCACAAGGCGCGCGACAGCGGGCTGCTCGACATCAGCCGCCCCGTCGTGGGCAGGTCCTCCGGCCGCGCGCTCATCCAGTTGAGCCGGCGCATGAACCACCCCGACGGCTCGTTTGCCGGCATCGTGCTGCTGTCGGTGGCACCCGACTATTTCACGCGCCTGTATTCCAATGCGGACTTCGGCAGCCACAGTGCGCTTTCGCTGGTCGGGCGCGACGGCGTGCTGCGTGCACGCCGGATCGGCAACGATGTGACGTCGCGCGATATCGGTGGCGGCGCATTGCTGGTCGCGCGCGCGCGCGCGGCGCCGCGCGGAACTTACGAGAGCACGAGCAGCTTCGATGGCGTATCGCGCTTCGTCGCCTATCGCGAAATGCAGGACTATCCGTTCATCGTCACCGCCGGCGAGGCTCGCGACGAGGCGCTCGCCGCGTTCGCGCAAAGCCGCGTCAGATACATCGCGGTCGCCGCTGCAGCGACAGTGATCATCGTCATTTTCTTCGCGTTGGTCACAGTCCTCGCCGTGCGCCTTCAGCGGAATCGCCGCGAATTGAGGCGCGAGCGGCAATTCCTGGTGTCGATACTCGACAATATTCCCGCAGGTGTGTCGGTGCGCAGCATGCAGCCGGCAACCCGTGGGCGCTACGTGATGTGGAACGAGGCGTGCGAGGCGATGTTCGGCATCAGGGCGCACGACGCGCTCGGAAGGACGCTATCGGAAATGCTCGCGCCGGAGCTGTCCGCGCCGCTGCTGGCGCTCGACGAGGAGCTTCTCGCCAGCCCGATGGTGCAGGAAACGAGCGAAGTCATCGATGTTCCGAACCGCGGCCGGCGCACGTTCCACCTGGTGCGTGCACCGATGCTGGGAGGCGCGGACGAAGTCGATTACATCATGTCGATCGCGACCGATGTCACCGACGAGCGCGCGCGCAACGACCAGCTGCGCCTCGCGTCCAAGGTGTTCGAGACCACCGCGGACGCAATCATGCTGAGCGACAGCGACGACCGCGTGATCATGGTCAACAGGGGTTTCGAGAAGCTCACCGGATTCACTTCCGCCGACGTGCTCGGGCAGCCTGTCGCGCAATCGCCGTTTCGCGCGACCGATCCCGCCGCGTACGACATTCGCATGGAGCGGCTGCGGCGCGAGGGCATCGTCACCGGCGAAGTGCAGCGCGTGTCGAAGGACGGCTCGCTGCTGGCGCTGTGGATCACCGCGAGCTGCGTACGCAATGCCGAGGGCACGATCGTCAACTATGTGCGTGTGTTCAGCGACATTTCATTGCTCAAGACGACGCAGCGCAAGCTGGAGGAGCTCGCGAGTCACGATTCATTGACCGGACTGCCGAACCGACGGCTGTTGCAGGACCGGCTGGCGCTGGCGCTGCAGCGCGCCAGGCGTAACCACACGACGATGGCGGTGATGTTCATCGACCTGGACGGCTTCAAGGCGGTCAACGACACGCTGGGGCACGACGTAGGCGACCTTTTGCTGCGCGAAGTCGGCGCGCGCCTCTCCAAATGCGTGCGCGCCAGCGACAGCGTCGGACGCTTCGGTGGCGACGAGTTCGCCATCGTGCTCGAGGACGCGAACCTGCCGCACGACGCCGTCGTCATCGGCGAGCGCATCGTGGCGGCGCTTGCGGCTCCGTTCGAGTTCAACGGCCATCGCGTGAGGGCGACCGCGAGCATCGGCGTCGCCGTGCACCCGGCGGATGGTGCCGACGCAGCGGCATTGCTGAAGAACGCCGACGTCGCCATGTATGCGGCCAAGAAGAGCGGCCGCAACCGCTTCGTATTTTTTGGTGCCCGCAGCGACGAAGTCCCGCTCGCCGGATGATCGGCCCGGCGACGCGGCCGCACCACGTGCCGCGCGCCGCTGTCGGGACGCCGGAT
>DATCFA010000272.1:0-2575 GCA_036509805.1 Casimicrobiaceae bacterium | reverse complement strand
GTTGCTGCGACGAGCCGTGCGTGAACGATTCCGGCACCACGGTTCCCTGCGTCTGCTTCTGGATGTTGTCGTCGCCCACGGCGGCGGCCGCGCGCAATCCCTGGTCGGCATCGCCGGCGTCGAGCAGGTTGCGTTTGGCGGCGTAGAAGCCCCACACGCCGGCGTAGCAGTCGGCCTGTAATTCGAGGCGCACCGACAGTGCGTCGCGGTCGCGCGTGGACAGGCCGCGCGACTTGGCGTCGAACTGGCTCATCGTCCCCAGCAGGTTCTGCACGTGGTGGCCGACTTCGTGCGCGATGACGTACGCCTGCGCGAAATCACCCGGTGCGCCGAAGCGTTGGGCGAGCTCGCGGAAAAATGCGGTGTCCAGATAGAGCTTGCGGTCTCCCGGGCAATAGAACGGCCCTACGGCCGTCGACGCGCGGCCGCACGCCGACTGCGTGGCGCCGCTGAACAGCACGAGCGTGGGCGGCGTGTACTGCCGGTTGAGCGTGCGAAACACTGCCGTCCACACGTCCTCGGTGTCGCCCAGGATGCCGCCGACCATCCTGCGCTCGTCGGAGAGCGGCGCCGCTGCCGATGGCGGCGCCGCCGGTTGCTGCGGTCCGTATCCGGGCGGCGCCGAACGCGGCATCGGTGCACCACTGCCGCTGCCGCCGCCTTCCAGCATGCCGAGAAACTGCAGCGGATTGATGCCGAGGATCAGGCTTGCGATCACGGCGACCACCATGCCCCCCAAGCCGAGGCGAATGCCGCCGCCGCCGCCGAACGAGCCACCGCCGCCGCCGCCGTCGCCGGTGCGGTCTTCGATGTTGTCGCTCTGCCTGAAGTCGCCCCAGCGCATGCTGTCTCCCCATTGCGCGTGCACGATCGCCGCGCCGCGGATTATAGGTCGGTCCCGTGCCGCGGCGTTGTCGCTGCGCTCAGGTCCGCAGCGCGCGCGTGAGGAACGGCAGGCTCACGTCCATCCGGTAGTCGATCGACGAATGCGTGTCGTCGAACTCCTCGTAGACGTGTGCGATGCGCCGCTCGGCGAGGCGCTTCGAAAGCAGCCGCGCGCCGAAATGAAGGTGGTACTGGTCGCGCCAGCCGCAGTCGATGTAGATGCCGCGCATCGTGCGCAGGTTCTGCGCGTACTTGCCGACCAGCAGCACCGGGTCGTGCTCGAGCCAGCGCTGCCAGCGCGCGGGCAAGAGCTCGCCGGTCTCCAGGTTGTAAGGCACGCGAAAGCCGTTGGGCGCGCGCGGGTCGGGGTCGTAGCTCGCCGCCATCGCGATCTCCATGATCGCGTGGACCTCGCCATCCGACAGCTTCTCCTTGTCCCACATCGCGGCGAGGAAGCGCTTGATGCGTCCGTCGTCGCGGCCGTCGGCGGCGAGCTTCGCGTCGCGCACGGCGTCGGCCTTTCCCGCGCGTCGCCGCCGGCCGCGGTAATGGTCGAGCTCGTTGAGCGTGCGCGGCCAGTCGGTCAGGTAACACAGGTTGAAATTGGCGTCACCCGAATGGTCGGCGATGGCGCCCCAGTATTCGGGATAGCGCATCGCGTGGATGATCGCGCCGTAGCCGCCGGAGGACTTGCCGAAGCAGCCGCGGTGCTCGCGCGACGCGAGCGTGCGGAACTCGGCATCGACGAACGGGATGATCTCGCGCGTCAGGTAGTCGGCGTAGCGGCCGATCGCCGACGAATTGATGTACTGGTTGCCGCCGAGCGACGTGTAGCAGTCGGGAAACACGATGATTGCAGGCGCCATCCGCTTTTCGTGGATAAGGCGCGCCGCGCGCTCGGGGACGTTTTCGTCGAACGGGCGCCAGTTGACGTGCGCGAGCCCCGAGCCGGTGAATCCGACCAGGTCGTAGAGCACCGGAAAGCGGCGGCCTCGCGTCGGCGTCCTGCCGCTATCGTATTGCGGCGGCAACCACACGGCCAGCTTGCGCACGTGCGGGTCGCCGAGCGCGTTACCGGCGAGGACTTTCGACGTATGCTCGACGACGACCAGCCGGCCTTGCGGAATCGACTGCTGCTTGCGTGCCATGACGTGTGGCGCCCGTGATGATCGATGCGCCGATGTTACGGCATCCACGCACGCGGCGGCCTGTCACGCAGAACCCGCCGCGCGGTGGGGGATGTTTTCAGGCGGCGGCTTGCTCGGCGAGCGGGATGCCGGCCGATTCGGCCGCCAGCACCTGCGCCGTCGCGTTGACCACTGCCGCGATGCGACCCACGTCGCGCAACTGCTCGGTGGTGAGGCCCGACTCCTGCAGCAACTTGTAGTGCGATGCGACGCAGAAGTGACACTTGCCGACGATGGACGCCGCCAGTGCGTAGAGCTCGAAGCTGACGCGGTCGACGCCACCGTGGTTGGCATACGCGTTCATCCGCAGCTCGGGACGCAGCGATTTGAGTGCTGGATCGTCGGCCATTTCGACGTACGGATACCAGATGTTGTTCATCCCCATCAGCGCGGCCGCGGTGAGCGCCGCGCTCGCATGGCCGCCATTGAGCGCATCCACGCCGCGCAACGCGGCGACCAGCGCCGGCGCGCGCGCGGCGAACGCCGCCGCGAGGGCGGCGCCC
>DATCFA010000271.1:0-4090 GCA_036509805.1 Casimicrobiaceae bacterium | reverse complement strand
CGTCGCTCGCGCTGGCGAGACGCGCGTCCACGCGCGCGTGCGGCAACGCGCGCTGGTCGATGACGTCGATCCAATGCGCGCCGGGTGGATGCACCAGCGCGCGATAAGCTGCGGCGTCGGCAATCTGCGTGACAGGGCTTTCCACTTCGACGCTCAACGCTTGAATACCTGGATCAGGTTGTTGAAGTCATCGGTCCACAGACGCCAGTCGGGACGCGCGACGATCGTTGTCGCGTGCCCGGCGATTTGCGGGCGGTCGAGGACCTTCGTCGACGCGGAGACGAGCACCCAATCGGAACGCGACGCGAGCTCGCCGATGTCGCCGTCGTCGGCGATCCACACCGCGTGCAGGCCATGCGCCTTCGCCAGCGCGTCGACGACGGGCACCAGATCGAGGAAGCGATTGGTCACATGAAACGCGATGACGCCGTCCGGCTTCATGTGGCGCAGGTAGATCGACATGGCTTCGGTCGTGATCAGGTGGACGGGAATGGCGTCGCTGGAAAAGGCGTCGATGGCCAGCACGTCGAAATGCTGGGGCGCCTCGCGCTCGAGGGTCAGGCGCGCGTCGCCCAGCCGCGTCTCGATCGTCGCGTCGCTGTCGCCCAGATAGGTGAAGTACTCGTGCGCGATGCGGATCACCGCCGGGTTGATGTCGTAGATCCGGTAAACGTCGCCCTTGGCGCCATAGGCGGCGAGCGTGCCGGCGCCCAGCCCGATCATGCCGACCTTGAGCGGCGTGAGGCTCGGGTTCAGCGTCTCCAGCAAGAGGCCGATGCCGGACGTGCGCGTGTAGTACGTCGAGGGCTCGCGCCTGAGCGGTGGTGCGAGATACTGGTTGCCGTGCAGGATCGTGCCGTGCACCAGCAGTCGCCGCAGCGTCGGCCCACTGCCTGCCTGCTGGACGCGCAGCACGCCGTAGAAGTTGCGCGTCGCGTACAGCGTCGATGCGTAGAACGTGTGGATCGCGTAGCCACCAGCACCCAGGGTCAGCACCAGCGCGGCGCCCGCGAGCACGCCGAATACCGGTGCTGCGCCGCGCGTGCGCCATGCCAGCAACGCCGCACACAGCACCAGTCCGAACGGCAGTTCGAAGCTCGCCTGAAGCACCATCGGCGCGACGATTCCCACCAGCGTCGAGCCGATCGCGCCGCCCAGCGCCACCAGCAGGTAGAAGCGGGTCAGGTGGCGCGGTGACGGCTTGAGGCGCGCGAGCTCGCCATGGCAGAACATGCACGCAGCGAAAAGTCCCGCGCAGAACACGCCGAATTGCAGTGCGAGCTCGTGCGTGACACGCTCGTCGGCAAGCGTCCACGCCATCGCACCCAGCATCGTCGCGGCCAGCACGAGGAAGAATCCGCGGCGATACCAGCGGCTGCTGTCGAAGCACAGGATGAACGTCAGCAGGTAGATCGACAACGGCACGATCCACAACAGCGGTACCGCTGCGATGTTTTCGGTGATGTGGTTGGTGACCGCCAGCAGCAAAAGCGAGCCGGTGGCCGCCAGTGCCACCCACAGGACTTGCCTCGCCAGTGCAGGCGCTGGCTGCTGGGCGATTGCGTCTGCCGAGGCGCCGGCGAAAGGCGCGGCGCGTGCTGCCTTGCCGAGCGAGCGCAACGTGACGAAGGCGACCAGCGTGCACAGCAGCGCGAAGCCCGCGAAGATCACCGACCACGCATTGGCCTGCATCCGCGTGGCGAGCCACGGCTCGATGACGAACGGGTAACCGATCAGCGCGAGCATCGATGCGAAATTGGACAGCGCGAACAGCCGGTACGGGCTGCGGCCGGGGAAGCGCTGCGCGAACAGCGCCTGCATCAGCGGGCTGGTCGACGACAGCATGAAGTACGGCAGGCCGATCGTCGCCGTCATCAGCCCGAGGATTCGCCACAGCGGATTTTCGTCGCCCAGGGGCTTCCAGTGGGTGGCGGGAATGATCGGCAGCAGCACCACGGCGAGCGCCAGCAGCACCACGTGCACGCGCAGTGCGCGGTCGGCGCGCAGCCTGCGCACCAGCCAGTCGGCGTACGCATAGCCGGCCAGCAATGCGACCTGAAAAAACACCAGGCATGTCGTCCACACGGCCGCCGAGCCGCCGAACCACGGCAGGATCTCCTTGGCGATGATCGGCTGCATCAGGAACAGCAGGAAAGCCGACAGGAAAATCGTGGTCGCGTAGAGCGTCATCAGGAGTCTTTCGGGCCGGTCGCGCATTGTACGATCGGCCCGATTGCCATTGGTCTGCTGCCGGGTCGCGGCGCTGCCGGCGCGCGTGCGCCGGCAGCGGAAAGGGGCGCGCGAGCGCGCCGTTGTTTCAGTGCGCGGCGCTGGCCGTTGCCGGCAGGTTCTGCGGCTCGAACAGGATCCACGGCGTCTTCACGTCGACGCCCGGCGGCGCGTAGTCGGGCGCTTTGTCACCCTTCGCGCCGAGCGAGTGGATATAGCGATACATCGCGCGCAGGTCGGCATCGGACATATCGCGCAGGTTGAACCATGGCATCGGCGGTCGGCGCGGCATCCGTGCGTAGGCGAGCCACGCATCTTCGTCCATCGACTGCATGATGAGGCGCAGGTTCGACGGATAGCTGACGCCCCACGGACCTTTGAAACCCACCGGGTCGCCGGTCAGCGAATCGGCTTCGGCCACCTTGCCGCCGGATTGGGCATAGCCCGGTGTGTGGCAGTCATTGCAACCGCTGATATGCGTGACGTAGCGACCGCGCGCGATCGTGGAATCGTCGCCCGCGGCGAAGGCGACGCTCATTGCACATCCGGTCGCGAACGCGACCAGGCAATTCAATATCGATGTCCTGTCCATGGAATTTTCCGGGTGGCGAAGTTGCCGACCGGCAGTGAAACACATCGGGAGCTGCCTGCGCAACGCCGTATAATTCGGCGACGAGCGGCCGTCGGTCCTCGCCACTCGCGCTTCCACCGCGCGGGCGGATGCCGCGTCCTCCTTTTCGATGTCCTTCACCTGATGCGCACGCTCAAAGCCGACAACCTGATCGCCGTCGTTACCACCGTCATGCAGGCCGGCGGATCGCTCCCCGCGGAGGCGCGCACGATCGCGCGCCGTCTCGTCGAATCCAACCTGGTCGGGCACGACTCGCACGGCGTGCTGCGCGTGTCGAAATACCTGGAATGGGTGCACGAGGGATGGCTCGTGCCGAACGCGAAGCCGTCGATAGCATTCGACAGCGCGGCACTGGCCATCGTCGACGGTAACCGCGGCTTTGGCCAGGTGGTGGGCGAATACACGACGAACCTCGGCATCGGCAAGGCGTCGAAAAGCGGCATCGCAATGATCGGGCTGCGCAACTGCGGACACCTGGGGCGCCTCGGCGACTGGGCGGAAATGGCGGCCGCCGCCGGCCAGGTATCGCTGCACTTTCTCAACACCTCGGGTGCGATGCGCGTCGCACCTTACGGCGGCAGCGACCGCCGGCTATCCACCAATCCGATGGCGGTGGGCATTCCGTTGTCCGGCGGCGTGCCGACGATCCTCGACATCACGACGTCGGTGGTGGCCGAAGGCAAGCTGATGGTCGCGAAGAACAAGGGCGAGCACGTGCCCGAAGGCTGGATCGTCGACAAGCACGGCAAGCCGACCACCGATCCGGTGGAGTTCTACGACGGTGGCTCGCTGCTGACCATCGGCGGGCACAAGGGCTCGGGGCTGTCGATCGTCACCGATCTGCTCGCGGGTGCGTTCACCACAGGCCGCAGTTCCGATCCGGACGACCGGGTGCTGCGCAACAACATGCTGTCGATCTTCATCGATCCGGGGGTCTACGATCCCGATGGCGGCGCGCTGAAGGAAGCGCAGCGATTCGTTGACTTCGTCAAGGCGTCGCCACCCGCCGATGCCGCGATGCCGGTGCTCGCACCCGGCGAAATGGAGCGGCGTACGCGTGCGTCGCGGCTCGCCAACGGAATACCGGTCGACGACAAGAGCTATGCCGACCTCGTGCTGGCGGCGCAATCGGTGGGCATCGATGCGGCGCGCGTCGAGGCGCTTGCGACAGGTTGAACCCACGGTGAGGGCGCATGACCACGACTGACGCCGAGCTTTTCCCCGGCTTCA
>DATCFA010000270.1:0-3540 GCA_036509805.1 Casimicrobiaceae bacterium | reverse complement strand
GCCGCGGCCTGATGCAGGCTGCGCTGCAACGGATCGCCGCCATGCCGAGGCTGTCGGCGAACGTCGGTGAGATCGTCACGCGCGCGCTCGCCGACTGACGCGTGCTGCGCCCTGCCTGTAGCGGCGCGCGAGCTACCAGTACGTCTCCACCGTCACGTGCCCCGGCTCCTTGCGCCGGTGCCGCTTCATCCCCCGCGCCAACAACACCGCCTGCACGTCGTCGACCATCGCCGGATTGCCGCACAGCATCGTGTGCGAATTGTCCGCCGTCAGCGCAAGTCCCACGCGCGTTTCCAGCGTGCCGTCGTCGACCAGCAACGGAATGCGACCCTTCATTGCATCCGGATGCGCCTCGCGGCTGACGACCGGCACATAGGTGAATGCGCCGTTGCGCTGGCGCGTGAGGTCGCTCATCAGCTCGCGGTACGTGAGATCGGAGGAGACGCGCACCGCATGCACGAGCACGATGCGCGAGAATTTCACCCAGGGCTCGGGCGTGCGCAGGATCGACAGGAACGGACCGATGCCGGTGCCTGTCGAAAGGCACCACAGCACGTCGGCGGACGGCGCCTCGCCGACGCAGAAGAATCCGTTGGCGCGCGGCGCGAGCCACAGCGACTCGCCGGGCTCCAGCAGCGCGAGCCGCGGCGAGAACGGGCCTTCGGGAACGACGTTGAAATAGAATTCGTGATTGGGCGCACCCGGTGCATTGACGAACGAATACGGCCTTCCGATCATCGGCTCCTTCGCGCCGGCAGCGGCGGGCAACGCGAGCCGCGCGAACTGCCCCGCCACGAACGACACGTCAGGCGCGTGCACTTCGAGCGACAACAGGCCGGGAGTCCAGCGCTTCTTCCTCGCCACGCGTCCTTCAATCCATACTGACATTGCGGTCTTTCACCGAAGCCTTGAAAATACGATTATGCCTACATCGTTCGTGCGCACGTCGGCCGAAGTATCCATCCGCGGGCCGCACGCCACCGACGAACTGTCGTTCATCGTGCGAGTCGCCGGGGCGCTCGCCGCTACAGCCATGGTCGCGGCGCTCGCCGCATGCGCGGTGGCGCCCATCGCGCCCGATACTCCGTACGCGGTTGTCGCGCAGCCGATCGCGCCGTGGGAAGTCCACGAGGATTGTGCCGATGTCACCGCAGGCGACCGCATCGACTTCCGTTTCGACGCCAGCAAAGCGCTGGACTTCGACCTCTATTACCGTCAGGGCATCGCCGTCATCATCCCGCTTTCGCGCAAGAACGTGACGACCGACGCGGGCGTTTTCGAGGTGGAGATCCCGGGGCGTTATTGCCTCGCGTGGAAGGCGGGGGCGTCAGGCGGAGTCGTCAGCTATCACGTCACCGTGCATTCGGCGCGGCAATGAGCGGCGCGCTTCAGCTCAACGCAGCGCTTGCTGCCAGGTCCGCATAGTTGACGGTCGCGCCCGGCGTCACGCCGCGCGCAACGAGTGTCGCGTGGACGACTTCCGCGACATCGGCGGCAGACACCAGCTGCCCACTTTCGTGAAACTCCCTGAACATTCCGACGTCGGGCAAGCTGGCGGGCGGCTGGTTGCGCATCGTCACCTGCATGTCCGTGTCGATGATGCCGGGTCGCAGCGTCACTGCGGTAAACGACGCTTCTGGATGATCGACGGTAAGCGCGCGCGTCAGCATTTCCATCCCGCACTTGGCGACGCTGTACAGCGATGCGCCGGCGATCGCGCGCGCAGCGAGTCCCGACGACACGTTGATGATCCGCCGTTCGATGCGTGCATCGTCGAATGCGCCGCAGAATGCGTTGGCGAGCGCTACCGGTGCGACGAGATTCACGGCAAGCGACGCGCACAGCTCGGCGGCGGCGAGCTGTCCGAGCCTTGCGACCGGCCCGGCAACCGCGGCATTGTTGATCAGCAGCGCCCGCGCCGGCGCGGCCGGTGCCGCTGCACGCATTGCCGCCTGTACGGCGCGGGTGGAAGCGACGGCATCGGCAAGATCGGCGGCTAGCCACGTGAACCGCGGATGCGCCAGGCGCGCCGACGCCGAGCGCCCGATACCCGTCACCGACCATCCAGCGTGGAGCAAGCGCGCGGCGAGCGCTTCGCCCAGCCCCCGCGAGACGCCGGTGACGAACGCGACGCCGGTCATCGGCATCTCTGCGTCAGCGAACACGCGGGCATGCGCGTGTCAATGGTGGCCATTCGCCGACAGCACGATGATTACGACGATGATCGTCGCCACCACCAGCAGTGCGATCTTCCACGGACTCTTCGGGTATTCGCCGTCGACCGCACCGGACACGCCGTTGATCACGCACTGGAAGCTCTTCGCGCCGAACGTGTAGGTCAGCAGCCAGACGGGCGCCAGGATGTGCTTGAACGTCTGCGCCGAATAACTGGCGTCGACGACGAGGTTGCGATACGTATCGCCCGGCACCGCCGCGCCGCACAGCGTGCGCATCTGCGCATCCATGTCGGCGCGCGCGCGCTGCGCGGCCGCCGCCAGGTCGACCTGGTAGCGCTCGACGACCCAGCCGCTGACGAAGCCCGCATCGTAGGTTTTCAGCGCGTCCATCGGAAACGGCTCGACGCCGCGCATCAATCCCGGATGCACGCCGACCGACGCGCACACGAGGTCGTTGTCGAACTGGTGCGCGAGCCGGCCGGCCGCCGGCTCCCAGCGCACTTCGCGCACCTGGCGCGAGCGCAACTGGCCACCTTCGGTATAGGTCTGCGTCGCCCAGTAATAGTGGCCCGCCTCGGCGCCCCACGCGGCGTCGACATGCGCGTTGAACGTCCAGTACGGCAGGTAGATGCCCTTGACGGTGTCGGTCAGCGCGCGCCGCTTGAGCGCGCCGGGCGCGAGCCACAGCTTGCCGTACCAAGCGCGGATGCGGTCGCGTGCACCGTCCTCGGCGATGCTGAACGGCAGCACGCTTTCAGGACGGATCATCGCGTGCGTTTCGTCATACGGCACGAGCTGCGCCGACCCGCAGAACTGGCAGTTCTGCGCCTGCAGCGACGGATCGAGCAGCGAGATCGCGTTGCAGCTCTGGCAGCGCACCTGGCGCGCGGCGTTCGCCGGCTCGGGCGTACCGGCGGCCGGCAGCAGCATCGCGCGCAACGCGTCGGCCAGGTCGTGCTCGGCGATCGGGCCGCCGGCGGCGGGAAGCGTGACGGCCGACTCGGTGCCGCAGAACGGACAGACGAGCTTCTGCTTGCGCGGATCCCACACCGCTTCGCCTCCGCACGCGGGACAGATGAATTTTTCGCGCGCGTTGACTTCGGGCATCAGGGATCAGGAATCAGCGTGGCGCGACACGCGTGCCGGCGCGACGCCGCTCGGACGCGTATGGAGTGCCGATCATCGTTCCATCAGGTCCGGCGCGTCAAGTGCGCGCGGCGTCTTGTTACGGCAACGCAGTAATGTCCGGTCTTGGCAAAGTAGAGATGTCCGGTACGTTAGGACCTCCACGCGTCTGGGGGTTCGATGGAGACCGGAATGAGTCAGCAGGAGTTGCAGCGGGTCGAAGTTATTGCATTGCGCA
>DATCFA010000269.1:0-2878 GCA_036509805.1 Casimicrobiaceae bacterium | reverse complement strand
GAGCGGCGCCGCCGCCCCGCCGATCAGTGCGGCCAGTTCGCGATGGACGACGCCGATCAGCGCCTGCCCGGGCGTCAGCGACCCGACCACTTCCTCGCCCAGCGCCTTGTCGCGCACGCGCGCGATGAAATCCTTGACCACCCGCAACGCGACGTCCGCTTCGAGCAGCGCGAGGCGCACCTCGCGCAGCGCATCCTGGATGTTGGCTTCGGTGAGGCGCGCTTCGCCGCGCAGCGTCTTGACGACGCGGGACAGCCGTTCGGTGAGGTTTTCGAGCATTGCGCTGGTGCGTTTCCGGTGGTGGCCGCGTGGCGGCCCGACGTGGTGGTCCGACTTGGTGCTCCACACGGCGGCCGCGGAGCGTCGGCGATCCGCTAAACTTGGGCGCCGGATGCAGCACACGCCGGCGCCCCATTGTGCCGGTCGCCATTGAAGGCCCGACAGACGTGACCGAAGCCCTGCCGATTCTACTGCATCCTGTCGTCGCGCTGCTCTACGCGCTGACGGCGTGGCTGTGCTTTCCGCAAGCGCGGCAGGCGAGCAGCGCCGCGCGCCACGTGAACGCACTGGTTGCGCTCGCGCTGCTGCTGCACGCTATCGGACTCGGGCGCGCGATCTTCACGCCCACGGGCGTCGACCTGTCGTTCACGCATGCGCTGTCGCTGGTGGCGGGACTTGCCGTGCTGATCGCGTGGGCGACGGGGCTCATTCGCGCGTTGCCGGCAGTAGGCGCAGTGGTGCTGCCGGTCGCCGCGGTCGCCGCGGTGCTGCCGGTGATGGGGGAAAGCGCGCGACGCCTGCCGTATGCCAACGTGCCGTGGGCCAGCGTGCACATCACCATCGCGCTGTGCGCCTACGCGATCCTGATCGTCGCGGCGGCCGAAGCGCTGGTGCTGACGGGCATCGAGCGGCGACTGCACCGTGCGCTGCCCAACCCGGGCGTCGCCGCGTCGCCGCCGCTGCTCACGCTCGAGCGCTGGCTGTTCCTGCTGATCGGCATCGGCTACGTGCTGTTGACGCTGACCGTCGCCAGCGGAATTTTCTACTCGTCGGAATTGTTCGGCACACCCGCGCGATTCAACCAGAAGAACGTGTTCGCCGTCGCCGCCTGGGCGACATATACGGCGCTGCTCGTCGGCCGCTGGCGCTACGGCTGGCGCGGCCGCCGCGCGCTCAAGTGGATCCTTGCCGGCACGCTGCTGCTGCTGGCAGCCTACGTCGGCAGCAAGTTCATGCTCGAGGTGCTGCAGGTGTCAGAGATCAGGAATCAGGAATCGGGGATCAGTTGCGTTGTGTCTCGACAACCGGCGCATTCAGCGCCGATATATCGGCCCGCAAGCAATGTTCACAGGCGAACCAATGGGGTAACCCGGGATCGACTCTGTTGATTGAATCAGACACCAAAGACATCATCGGCGCTGAATGCGCCGACGAGGGAAATGACACGTCACTGATCCCTGACTTCTGATCCCTGACTCCTGAATGGACGCCATCCCCCTCTCCACACTGATCGTCACGCTGGCGATCCTGCTCGTGGTTTCCGGGCTGTTCTCGCTCGCCGAAACGGTGATGATGGCGGCCAACCGCGTGCGCCTGCGCCACCGCGTGCTGCGCGGCTCCGCCGGCGCGCGACGCGCGCTCGCGCTGCGCGCGAACACCGACAAGCTGCTCGGCGTGCTGCTGCTCGGCAATAACCTGAGCAATGCCGCAGCGGCGACGCTCGCCGCGGTACTCGCTGCGCGGCTGTTCGGCGAAGGCAAGATCGTGCTCGCGCTCGACACCGTCGCGGTCACTTTCCTGATCCTGGTGTTTGCCGAGATCACGCCGAAGGTGATCGGCGCGGCGCACGCCGACCGCCTCGTCGTCCCCGTGGCATTGGTGCTGTCACCGCTGCTGCGGATCAGCTATCCGGTCGTGTGGTTCGTCAACCTGTTCGTGCAGGCGCTGCTGTTCCTTTTGCGCATCAAGCCCGCCGACGAGACGGGCGCCCGCCTGACGCAGGAGGAAGTGCGCTCGCTGGTGCTCGAAGGGCAGTATTTCCGCGGCAAGCATCGCACGCTGCTGGCCAACCTGTTCGACCTGGAGACCATCACGGTTGACGACGTGATGACGCCGCGCAACCAGATCCATGGCATCGACCTCGCCGCCAAGCCGTCGTTGCTGCGCCAGCAGCTCGCCACCTCGTACCACTCGCGCGTGCCGGTGTTCAACGACACGCTCGACGACATCGTTGGAATCCTGCCGATCAAGCAGGTGGTCGGGCTGCCGCCGGGAGACGAAATCGACGCCGAGCACTTGACGCCGCTGGTGCGCCCGGCGTATTTCGTGCCGGCGGGAACGCCGCTGTTGACGCAACTGACGCAGTTCCAGAACGACCGCCAGCGCCTGGCGCTGGTCGTCGATGAGTACGGCGAGCTGCTGGGCCTGGTCACCATCGAGGACATCATCGAGGAAATCATCGGGGAATTCACCACGGCGGCGCCAGGCGCCAGCGACGCGTGGCGGCGCGAGGTCGACGGCAGCGTCGTCGTCGACGGCATGGCGCCGCTGCGGACACTCAACCGGCGGCTCGGTACGCGTTTCCCGCTGACTGGGCCGAAAACGCTGAACGGGCTCATTGTCGAACATTTAGGCGACATTCCGGACGCCGGACTCAGTTTCGAACTGGCCGGCCAGCATATCGAAATCCTGCAAACCGAGGACCGTGCGATCAAGGTCGTACGCCTTGCCATGCCGGTCGGAAAGCCGGTTTTGCCTTTACAAACAGGGGGGGAGCGGGCATCATCGTCGACGTGACGCTTTATGCAATTGGAATGGAACGTATTTCCGCGCAGTCTTCGGCACGTTGATTGCTTCGAACTGGGGCTGAACAACAATT
>DATCFA010000268.1:0-3041 GCA_036509805.1 Casimicrobiaceae bacterium | reverse complement strand
GTTGACCGACGGGTTAGGCATCACAACGCTCGCCACATCCGGAAGTTTGGCATGGTGACACCGCGCACTTGGACTTGTTGCGCCTCCACCACACGAAATCCACAGCCTTCGAAGAATGGTTTGGCGGTTACGCTTGCTTCGGTAAACACGCAATCAAGTTTGCGCGCCGTACACCATTCAACGATTTGAGCGCATAGCGCACGCGCGACACCGCGCCGTTGTGCAGTGGGATGAACGTATAGGAGATCAAGGTGTCCGTTAGCCTCTACGCCGGCAAAACCAGCAATTTGCTGTTGGTTTTCGCAAACGAACACCGCGTGGCTCGCCAAGCGCTGAGACCACGCTTGAATATCGGGAGATTCGGGTGCCCACGCGGATACCTGCTCTGGCGCGTAATCACGCGCCGCAATCTCGTGGACCGAACGATGGAATAAGGCGAGCACTGCGCCAAGTTCCTGTGGCTTGTAGGGACGCACCATCATTGACCGCGTGATGCCTAACAATAAATTGACATCCGAATCCGCCACATTTTGCGACCTACACGCCGAAAAGCAAAGCGTCCCTTGTCCGATTGGATGATGGAAATGGCGGAAATTCGTAAGAATAATCAAAGGTGCCCGTTTTGATTCGGGAACCTAAAAGCGCCGGCAGTCGCCACTAACGTTGCGTGGCGGCAAGAAACGCGGCAACGGCCGGATGCCCGCGCAACGCCTCCCGATCAGTGGCATCCGGCAACTGCGGTGCGTCGCGCTCGGCATCGACCATGCAAAGAAACCCAAGCGGCGAATCCGTGCCCGCGCGAAACTGATGCCACGTCAGCGGCGGCACGCTGACGAGGTCGAACGTCGCCAGCGCGAACACGTCGGTGCCCACCAGCACCTGCCCGGCGCCGCGCAGCACCAGTACCGCGTGCGCGTGCACGTGGCGCTCGAGTGTCGAGTGGCCGCCGGATGCGACTTCGAAATAGCGCAGCTCGCCGCGCATGTCGGAGCGGCGAAAGAGTGTCTGCCGGGTGACGTCGCGAAACGCTGCGCCGCCCTCGTCCTTGTAGCGCAGCAGGTCGACGCCGTTCCAGCGGAAGTCGCCGTCCACCGCGAGGAACGCGCGCACCGGGCTTTCGCTCATCGGACCTCTCCGCTCGCTCCGACCGAGGCGACGAACTCGCGGCAGCGCGCCGCCAGCGCGTCACCTGCGAGCAGCAGGTCGCCGCCGATCAGCAACATCGTATCCTCGCCATAGCGCGCACGCATCTCGGCGACGCGCGCGACCGACATGCCGCCCGCGGGCACCGGCATGGCCGGCGCAATTCCCTGCCATTCGCCGCGTGCGGCGCCTGCGATCGCGGTGCAGGTCTGCGCTGAATAGCCAAAGCGCCCGCCGTGGTTCGGAAAGATCGCGGCATCGGCACCGAACAAACGGAACAGCTTGCCGAGCAGCAACGGCGGCGCGATGCGTGCGCCACCCGCCATCGCGGGATGCGCGAGGATCGGCATTTGCACATCCTGCGCCAGTGCTGCGAGCGATGCGACGCCGCTTACCATCGGCGCGATCATCAGCATGCGTACGCCCGCATCGCGCGCGGTCGCAGCGCGCAGGCGGATCTGGCCATAATGGCCGGTCAGGCTCGGCGCGTAGACGCAATTGCCCCCGGTCTCACGGTTCGCGGCATCGATGGCACGCTGCACTTCGCGCACGCGCGTGTCGAAGGGCGCCGACGCCTGGTCGGCGAGCCCATGGTCGTCCTTGACCACGTCGATGCCGGCGCGCGCGAACACGCCCGCCAGCGCCGCCAGTTGCGCGGGCAAGAGTCCCTGCGGCTTGAGCGCGCTCGCCATCAGCGCGCGGCCGTGCACCCCGGTGACGGCCCTCAGGCCGGCAATGCCGTATCGCGGACCACCGAACCGCCTGGCGAACGCCGGCGGGAAATCCACGTCGATCAGCGCAAGGTCCTCATGCAACGACGAATTGCCGAACAGCATGTTCAATAGCTGTCCCGCTTCGGCGTTGGTCGTCTCCACCGCTATCTGCAGCGTGACGTCGAACGTGTCGTCGGCGACCGCGCGGATGCTCGCCACGCGTGCGACGACCTCGCGCAACACGCGTTCGTCGGTGACGGCGGCCAGCGGCAGCTCGACGCTCTGCTCATGCGCGATGGACTGCGCGCGCGCGTCGATCGCCGCGGGCGTGGCGCGCACGCGGTAGGTCGCGTGCAACCAGCGCGCGTCGTCCGCGAAGGTAGTCGTCATTCGTCGATTCTAGCGGAGCCCCGTGCGTCAGGCGATGCCGAGCAGCGCCGGTAGCTGTGCGAGCGAGCGCAGGCGGCACTCCGGTGCGCCCGGAAGGCGCTCGTCGCTGCTGCCGCCGCGATTGCACCAGACAACCCGCATCCCGAATGCCGATGCGGCCCACGCGTCCCAGCCGTTCGATGAACAGAACGCGATCGCGCCGGCAGGCACGCGCAGGCGGTCGACAGCGAGCTGGTAGACGGCAGCGTGCGGCTTGTAGACGCCGACGGCCTCGACCGAAAGCACCACATCGAAAAGACCTCCGAGTCCGGCGCTGGCGACGGCCGCGTCGAGCATCGCCGGCGAGCCGTTCGACAGGATGGCCATCCTGACGCCCGCCGTCTGCAGCCGGCGCAAGGCGCCGGGCACGTCGGGATAAGGCGCGAGCGTCGCATACAGCGACATCAGCCGCTCGCGCAGACCCGGCTGTGCGAGCGACAGCGTTTCCAGCGCGAAGTCGAGCGCCTCGCCGGTCACCTGCCAGAAATCCGCGTGCCTTTGCTGGACGGTGCGCAGCCACGTGTATTGCAGTTGCTTGTCGCGCCACAGCGCGGCGAGCGCCGTGGCGCGATCGCCGAGCGCATCGCCGCAGCCCGCGGCGGCCGACGCCACGTCGAACAGCGTCCCATACGCGTCGAACACGCAGATGCGTACACCTTCGAGCGGCGTTTCCGAATTCATCTGCGGCGTGTGGACGCGCTTGGCGCAAGCGACGCCGACACGGCGCGCAGGATCTCACCGGACAGTGCCCGATCG
>DATCFA010000267.1:0-4296 GCA_036509805.1 Casimicrobiaceae bacterium | reverse complement strand
GAGCGCATCCACGCCGCGCAACGCGGCGACCAGCGTCGGCGCGCACGCGGCGAACGCCGCCGCGAGGGCGGCGCCCGCCGCATGCGCAGGTGTCAGTGTCGAGCGTGCGATCACGCCGTCCAGGTTGAGGCGGATGTCCTTCGCGTAATCCGGGATCCGCGACTTGATCTGCTGTAGCTGTTCCATCGCTGTATCTCCTTGTGTGGTCATGGTCGCAGCGGCGAAGGCGGCGCTCGAGCGCCGCCTTCGCGTGCTAGAGCGTTGCGCCACCCAGCGTGCGGTTGCAAGGACACAGTTCGTCGGTTTGCAAACCGTCGAGGATGCGCAGCACTTCCTGCGGATTGCGCCCGACGTTCAGGTTGTTGACCGACACGTGCTGGATCACGTTGTCAGGGTCGACGATGAATGTCGCGCGCAGCGCGACGCCTTCGCTGGCATCGCGCACGCCGAGCTGGTCGACGAGCGAGCCGGCCGGATCGCCGAACTGCCATTGCGGAAGCTTGTCGAGGTCCTTGTGTTCTCGCCGCCAGCCGAGCTTGCTGAATTCATTGTCGACGGAACCGCCCAGCACGACGGCGTCGCGATCGGCGAAGTCCTGCGCGAGCCTGGCGAAGCCGACGATCTCGGTCGGGCAGACGAAGGTGAAGTCCTTGGGGTAGAAGTAGATGACTTTCCACTTGCCGGGAAAGGACGCCTCGGTGAGCGTTTCGAACGCCGACTGGCCGTTTTCCTCCGCCTGGTTGAATCCGGGCTTCACGCCCTGGACCTTGAATGCCTCGAGTTTCTGGCCGACTGTTTTCATGCCGATATCCTTTATCGTTGTTGTAAACTGAGTTGTAAATGAGAACGATTCAAAGGATAGGGGCTGGCAGACGATAATACAAATTGTAAATAGCTAACAGCGTCATAGACGTTGGTAATGACGCCGATTGGCTTCCGCTTGGCGAGCGTGGATACCGCTTGCGCGGGAATGACCGAGCGTCAAATCCGCCGTTGGAGGGAATGACGCGGGCAGGCGACCGGGCTATTTCTTGCCGAGCATCGTGCCGCGGCAGGATTTCGCGCCGCAGCGGCATTCGTAGGCGGCGCGCATCTTCTTGCTCATGCGGCCGTCGTAGGTCAGCTGATAGTCGTACGACAGCTCTTCGCCGGGCTCGATCTTGCGGCGGGCGGCGATGAACACGCGGCCGTCTTCATCTTCGAAAGTCTCGCAATTGGGCTTGCACGAATGGTTGATCCAGCGCGCCGCGTTGCCGCGCACGTCGGCATCGATCACGCGTCCGTCGTCGAGACCGAACAGGAACGTGTGATACGGATTGTCCGGATCGGACGCGGGCCGTTTGTTGGCCTCTTTCCACGTCGTGCGCTCGCCGCGGTACTCGATGATCGTCTGCTTGTTGCGGATCGTCCGCGCGGCGAACACGCCGCGGCCGTGGATTTGCGAATGGCGGACCACGTAGTAGCGCGCCTTGCCTGTATTTTTCGATTTCGCTGCCGTTTTTGCCGCCGCCTTCGCCACCACTCGTATCCTCCGCCGAAAGCGCCATTATGCCGGTCGGGCGCGCCGCGCCATCGCCCGCGCGCGCATCAGCGAGCGGCCGCGCTCGACGCGCGCGGCCGTCAAACGAGGTCCCGCAGCGTGATGACTATCGTGTGGCCGTTGGCGAGCGTCAGCCGCAGCCTGGTGCCCGGCGCGGCGCGCAACTGTGTGCGGAAGGCATCCAGCGTGAGGCCCGCGAACGGCTTGCCGTCGACCTTTTTCACGACGTCGCCGGCCCTTAAACCCGCGGCGTCGGCCGGACCCTTCGCCAGCACGTCGACGATCGCGAAGCCGTCGCTGGCCCGCTCGACCCAGACGCCTGCGCGATCCTGCACGTCCTTGTCGTCGAACGCTGCGTTCTTCTCGAACCACATCTGCTGGTCGCGATAGTCGAACACGATATTGAAGCGGCGCAGCACGCCGTAGCCGACATCGCCGGCGAGCGTGGGATCGGTGAGCGGTCCGCTGGTGGCCGTCGACAGCAGCGCCAGCGGCGCCGGCACATCCACGTCGCCGAGCTTGAGCATCGCCGCGCGCGCCAGCCGCGCGCGCGCAGGGCCTGCGATCCCGGCGCCGATGACGATCTCGGCGGTCGCGTGGTATTTGTCCGCGAGCTGGTTGGTTTCGGCGAACGGCTCCGTCAGTGTCAGCGACGCGCGCGAACCGGCGTCGACCTCGAAAAGCCCGGCGATGCCGTCGAGGCTGCCTTCGACTTCGGGAATGTGACCGCTGAACTGCAGCGGCACGCGCACGCCGTTGCCGCCGTATGTCCATTGTCCCGGCTGGTAGAACACGATGCGCCGGTGTTCGTAGTCGATGCGCGTCGGGAAGCGCCGGAAAAGCTCGTAACCGATGAGTCCGGCGACGTGATCGACGCCTTCGATCCTGCGCACCTGCGCTGCGAGCGGCAGCGTGACGAACGCCTGGTTGGCGAGCGCCAGGCCACCTAATTCGAGCGAGGTCACGTGCGTGACGTCCGCGCCCACGCCGGCGTCGCCGGTTGCGGCAGCGCCTTCGGACTTGTGTCCGAGCGCCTGCGCCGTCTGCGGCAGCAGCACGTTCGCGCCGCCCGCATCGAGCAGCATCAGGTACGGCCCCTTGCCGTCGAGCTTGACGTCGATGTAGATGTGCCCGTTGGCGAGCGTGAACGGGATCTCGACTTCGTGGCTGCCGGCGGAAAACGTGTAGTCGGGCGCGGGTGGCGCGGGGCGCGCGAAGTCGACCGGCTTTTGTGGCGCGTCGAAGTCGATCGAATCGATGGTGACGATCTCGTCGAAGCGCGTGTCGCCGCGCGTCGCGCGCACGCGAAACGGGATGCGCACGCCACCGACTTCGCGAAAGTCCATGTAGTACTCGGTGCGCGTCTGGCTGGCCTCGCGCTCGGTGAGGCGCTCGATCAGGTGCGTGTCCGAGTTGACCCACAGGTCGAATTCGCGGCCGCCCTCGGGAACGATGGAGATCACGTCGAAGTCGGCGTTGTCGCGGCGCTCGTGGTCCTTGAACGTGATCTGTGCCGGATAGCGCGTCGGAAACCAGAACGCGAGGCGGTCACGGTACGCGGCGTTGACGGCGAGCTCGCGCGCCGCCGGCGACGATTCGATCCTCGAGTCGCCCGACTCGTCCTCGGTCCAGCCTGACTTTCCGTCGTAGCCGGCGGCACCTGAAGTCGGCCCGATCGAATAGGTCAGGTACGAGCGCCCGGTCAGGAATTCGCTCCAGCGCTCGACCGGCCCCGAAAGTCCACCGGTGGCGAGCGTCACGCGCGAATGCTCGTTGCGCAGGTCGTTCCATGCGGAGCCGCCGGTCGCGGACTTCGCGGCGCCCAGCACCGCCATCGGATCGATCGGGGGCTCGTCGGCATGCGCGAGCAGCGGCGTTGCCACGCACAGCGTGGCGAATAGTAGGCGCGTAGCGAGGTTCATTGGTGAAGGACCTCCGTGGCAACGGACGTCCGTGGAAAGGGAAATTAGCCGGAGATTGTCCCACGAAGCCGAGTCCGCCACGACCGGGGGGCTTGCGCAACGCGCGGTGACTGATGCACGATGCGCGCGGCGGGGATTCGCCGCTCGATCACGAGGATTCCACGATGATTTGCACCATCTGCGGTTTCGACAATCCGGCCGACGGACGCTTTTGCAAGAAGTGCGGCGCAGCGCTGCTGATGCCGGGCGCGGTGCCGGCATCGGGCTCCGCGGTGCCCGAGTCCGTTGCGGCGCCTGCACCCGCGATGGCCGCGGCGCCCGTTGCAGCCGCCACCGCTGCGCCCGCATCATCCGCAGCAGGAATCTCCAGGCCCATGGTCATCATCGTGATTGCGGTGGTGATCCTGGTGGCCGCGTGGATCGGGTGGCGCGCGCTGGGCGGGAATTCCGGCAGCGGCGCAGAGCCGGCGGCGACGAGCGAAGCCAAGCCGGAGACGCCGGCGCCCGCAGAGGAGCCCGCAACCGCCGCGCCGGCCGCTTCCAGCACCGCCCCGGCGACGGACGCCGGCAGCAGCGCGGGCGGCACCACCGACAACAATGCGACCACACCGGCGGCTGCGCCGGAATCGGCGCCGGCCGCCGAGGGCACGGCGGCGCACAAGGCACCCGCGAAGGCAGTCGCGAAGCCGCGGCCGCAGCCAGCGCCGCACGCAGCGGCACCGGAGGCGAGCGAAAAGCGCAGCGCGCCCGCGCCAGCCGCCAGGGCTGCGCCGCGGCCGGATCGTTGGGCGCAGATGGCCTCGGAGATCGACGCCTGCGGCCGCGGCAACTTCG
>DATCFA010000266.1:0-4135 GCA_036509805.1 Casimicrobiaceae bacterium | reverse complement strand
GGCATCCGCTGGCACTGGCGCAACGCACGTTGTCGCTGGACGCGCAGGCTACCGGGCTCGCCGACGCGACGCACAGGCTGTCGAGCGCCCGCGTGAACGCGCAGGGCACGCTGGCCGCGCACCGCTTGCGCATCGCGCTCGCGAGCAACACCGATCACCTTGCGCTTTCCGCGCATGGGGCGCTCGACGTCGAGGCCAAGTCGCCGTTCACCTGGCATGGCACGCTCGATGCACTCGATATCGGCGGCACACTTGCAATTTCGCTGCGCGCGCCGGTGGCCGTCGACCTGGCGTCACAGCACGTGCACGTGGGTGCTGCATCGCTGTCGGTGGCGGACGGCAACGTCACACTGGGTGACACCAGCGTCGACGACGGGCGCATCGCGTCGCGCGGCGCGTTCGACGGCGTGCCGCTGGCGACGGTGGCGCGGCTCGCGGGACAGCCGCTGCCCCTGGCGTCGACGCTGACGTTGCAGGGAGAATGGTCGCTGGCGGCAACGCCGCGGCTCGACGGCACGTTGAGCGTGCGCAACGCGCAGGGCGACGTGTTCGCAAGCGACCCGTTGTCGCCGTCGGCCGCCGACTACGCGCTCGGCATCAGCAAGCTCGTCGTCGACGCAAGCGTGCACGCCGACGCGTGGACGCTCGATGCGAGCGTCGCGTCGTTGCGCGCCGGCAGCGCCAGCCTGCAGGCAACGCTGGCGCCGGGTACTGCACCCGGCGTGCCGTCGCTCGATGCATCGCTGTCCGCGCGGCTCATCGCATCGCTGCCATCGCTTGCGCCGCTGCAACCGTGGATCGGCACGTCGGCGGTCGTCGGCGGCCGCGCCTTGGTCGACGTGCGTGCGAGCGGCACGCTGCGCGCGCCGGTGCTGAGCGGCACCGCCAGCGGCGATGCATTGCGCATCGACGCGCCGCAATGGGGTGTTTCGCTGACCGATGGGCGGCTGCGCGCTTCGCTCGCGAACAACGTGGTCACGCTGGACGAATTCACGTTCGCCGGCGGCGACGGGCGCTTCACCGCCACGGGCACGCTGGCGCACGCGGGCGCATCGGGTGCCGGTGCGCACGTCACCTGGCATGCGCAACACTTTCGCCTCCTCAACCGGCCCGATTTGAACCTCGTCATCACCGGCGAAGGCGCGGTGACGACGGCACCGCGGAAGCTCGCGCTGTCCGGCAAGGTGGCCGTCGACAAGGGCGCGATCGTCTATGCGCCGCGCACGGCATTGCTGGGCGACGACGTGATCGTCAAGGGCGGCCGCAAGCGCGAAGTCGCGCAGGCCAACGCGCGCGTGCCGGCGCTGGCGCTCGACCTCGACGTCGACCTGGGCAGCGCGATGACATTCAGCGGCGAGGGACTCGAGGCGACGCTCGGCGGGCGCGTGCACGTGACGACGGCCAGCGACGGCACGCTCGACGGCCAAGGTACGATCCGCGCATTGCGCGGCACGTATTACGCGTTCGGCCAACAGCTGACGATCGACCGCGGGCGCCTGATATTCAATGGGCCGCTCGACAATCCCGCGCTCGACATCGTTGCGCTGCGCAAGAACCTCGCCGTCGAGGCCGGCGTCGCGCTGACCGGCACCGTGCATGTTCCGCACATCCAGTTGACGTCGAACCCGCCCGTCAGCGATGGCGAAAAGCTGTCGTGGCTGATCACCGGCCAGGCGCCGGGCACCGGCAGCTCGGCGGACGCCGCGGCGCTCGCCGCCGCGTCTTCGTATCTGCTCGGCGGCAACGGGCGGCCGATCGGCGCGCGCATCGCGCAGCAGCTGGGCCTCGACGACATCTCAGTGCGCGCCGCCGATTCCGGCCCGTCGAGCAGCGCCACGCCCGCCAGCGGCCAGGTGGTGTCGATCGGCAAGCGCCTGTCCAACCGCCTGACGCTCGTCTACGAGCAGGGACTCACCGTCGCCACCAATGCGCTGCGCCTCGAATACGCGCTGACGCGCACGCTGACGTTGCGCGTCGAGGCGGGCACTGTCAGCGGCATCGGTATCTTCTTTCGCCGTTCGTACGACTGATGTAGCACTACCGAGTAGCGGGCAGGTATTTGGCGAGGAACGCGGCGACGCGATCGTAGAAGTCGAAGCGGTTCTTCTCCAGCAGGAAGCCGTGCGCCTCTTCCTGGTAGACGACCCATTCCACCGGCGTGCCGTTCTTCTGCACGGCGTCGCGCATCCGCTCGCCATGGATGATCGGCACGCGCCGGTCCAAACCCCCGTACGCCATCAGCACCGGTGCCTTGATGCTCGCCGCGTGCTCGAGCGGCGACGCGGCGCTGAGCATCGCGGCATCCTTGTCGGGATCGCCGATCAGCTCCTTCGCCGCGTACTTGAGATAGTCGGAGCCTGCGAAGTCCGACCACGTGACGCTGAACATCAGGTTGATGTCGGTGACACCGACATAGTTGATTCCGCAACGCCAGCGGTCGGGGTTGCGCGCGAGGCCCTCCATCACCGCGTAGCCGCCGTAACTCGCGCCCATGATGCACGCACGCCTGGGGTCGATCGTTCCCTGCGCGGCGAGGAAGTCCATGCCGTCGTCCAGGTCGTCCTGCATGCTGCGGCCCCACTGCTTCCAGCCGGACTGGAACAGCTTCGTGCCCCATCCGAGGCTTCCGCGATAGTCGGGCTCGAGCACCGCGTAGCCGAGTGCCGCGAGGTAGGCCGCCTCGGGATTCCATTTCCAGTGCGTGCCGCGGACGTTGGGGCCGCCGTGCACCAGCACGATGAGCGGCAGGCCGTGCGGGTCGCGGCCGCGCGGCAGCGTCAGGAATCCCGGGATCTCGAGCCCGTCGCGCGCCGGATAGCGGACGGCCTTGCGCGCGGGCATCGTTGCGGGATCGATGTCCTTGCGCGCAACCCCCAACAGTTCGAGCTTGCCGGCGGCGGCGTCGAGCAGGTACCAGTGCCCGGGGTCGCGGTCCGAAAACGACGTCGACAGGAAATGCGTCGCATCGACGCGGGAGATCCGGTTCACCGTGTCGGGCAGCGCCTTGTCGACGCTCGCCTGGATGCGCGCCCATTCGTCGTCGAACCACACGGCGCCCTCACGTTCGGCGTCATAGCGCATCCCCACGATCTTTTTCTTCGCATCGTCATAGACGAGGCCGGAATCGAAGTCGGCACGCGGATAGGCGGCGAGCGCTTCGCCGGGCGCGTTTTTCGCAGCATCCCAGCGATAGAGCGCGAACGTGTCGCGGCCGACGTTGGACGCGACGATCATGCTGCCGTCGCCGTCGAACGCGACCGGCTCGACGCGCGAATCCCGCAGCCCGTACGTTCCGATCTGCACCCACCTGTCGCTGCCTGCGGGCTTCCACCAGCTGCGCGTGACCAGCGTGTTCTCGTCGGTGACGACGCCGCGCAACTGTCCTTGCCGGTCGGCGACCCAGCGGATCGCGTTGCCCGGCTTGCCGAGCGACTCCAGTGTCTTGCGGCCATTCGACGTGTTCACGCGAAAGACGTCCGGATACTTGGTATCGATGTCGTTGGTGAGGACGAGGATGTCGTCGCTGCCGTCGCGCAGCGTCGCAAGCAGCTGCATGCCGCGGCCGACCATGGCGCCCGCGTCGGCCTGCATCTTGCCGGTGGGGGACAGCATCCGCGTATTGCGCCCTTCGCGATCCACGGCGAACAGGCCGCCGCCGTTCTGCTCGCCCAAGCCCGCTTGCGCGTCGAACACCGAGTACACCAGCCGCTGGTCATTGACCCAGCTGAAATTGGCGATGTCGTAACCGTCGACGAGCGCGATCATCCTCGGCTGGCGACGCTCGAGCGACATCACCGACAGCCCGATACGTCCATTGGCGGCCGGCGACAGCGCTGCCAGGTACTGGCCCGAGGGTGAAATGCTGATCTCGCGAAAATCCGCGTTGCGAAAATACGGCCCGGGATCGACCGTCGCTGCTTGCAGCGGCGTCACGCCGGCGAGCGCCACGGCGAACGTCGCGACGAACGTCGCGACCAGCAGCCACGCGCGGGCCGCGATCGCTGGCGCGGTTGCCGTGGATGCGCGCCAATGCCGCGCGTCGCGTGCGGGGGGAATCGAACCCTCGGTGCGCACCGCGCAGCGTGGGCCGGCATTGAGAATCGGTGACATGCGATGGTTGCCTCGAAACGACGCG
>DATCFA010000265.1:0-3584 GCA_036509805.1 Casimicrobiaceae bacterium | reverse complement strand
CGATCGTCTGCTCGATGTCGCCGGTGCGTGACGGTCCTGAAATGAGGTTGATCGCGCGCGGCAGCGCGGCGTGCCCGGCGCGTACCCGCGCAAAGGCCTCTTCCATGCCCGACACGATCCGCGATGCGTGGAGCACGGCGACGTGCGTGTCGGGCAGCAGCGCGGTTGCCGTCGGCGTCGACGAGGAGGTCGTGAGCACCAAGGTACCGGTCTCGGCGATCGCGCAAAACGCGCCGGTGATGCCGAGCCGGTCGTGCCCCTGCGTGGGGCGCGCCTCGATCGACAGTCCGGCGCCGTCCCAGTCCAAGTCGGCGAACTCGGGCCAGCAGACACCGCGCCGCGACTTCTGTGCGGCGAGCGCGTCCGGCAGGGCTAGCGCGTCGATATAGCGCGCGACGGCGTGCGGAATCTCTTTGCGCGCACTGACGCGCTCGAGCGTGCTCGACATGTCCTTCGCGCGATGCACGAAGCGCGCGACCAGGTCGCCCGCCATTGCCGGCCGCGGCCCCTGCGCATGCGCGGCCACGTAAGCGTCGGCTGCCGCGGCCCGCGACGCGTCGTTTTCATTCACCTCGAGCGCGTGACGCACGCGCGCGAGGATGTTGCGCCGCGCGTCGCTATTGGCGTCGACGCTCACGCGCGACCCGCATTGCCGATGAACTCGGCGACGCGCGCGATGCCCGCCTTGATCGCATCGTCAGACGCCGCGTACGAAAAGCGGATGTGCTGGCCGTCGCCCGGAACACGGCGGCCGAAGTGCGTGTCGGCGAGCACGGCAACGCCGGCTTCGTGCAACAGCCGCTTGCGAAATGCCTCGGAGTCGGCGCATCCGGTCATCCGGCAGGCCTCGGTGACGTTCGGCCACGCGTAGAAGGCGCCGCCGGGCGTGCGGCACGTGATCCCCGGCACGTCGTTCAGCAGCCGCACGATCAGGTCGCGGCGCGCGAGAAACGTCGCGCGCATTGCATCGGCCGGCGCCTGCGTTCCGGTCAGCGCTTCCAGCGCCGCCCATTGCGAAATCTGCGACGCGCAGGAATCCGTGTTGGTGATCCAGCGCGTGAACACCGGCGCGAGCGCCGCGTTGGCCGCATACCCGATGCGCCAGCCGGTCATCGCCCATGTCTTCGACGCACCATCGCTGACGATCGTCCGCTCGCGCATGCCCTTGCGCGATGCGATCGACTCGAACGCACCTTCATAGGCGAGCCGCGAGTAGATCTCGTCGGCGTATACCCAGACGTGCGGGTGCATCGCCAGCACGCCGGCGATCGCATCCAGGTCGGCGGCGCGCAACAGCCCGCCGGTGGGATTGTGCGGCGTGTTGAGGATCAGAAGCCGCGTGCGCGGCGTGATCGCCGCCTCGAGCTCGCCCGGATCGAACGCGAAGTCGCGCGACTCGCGCAGGTAGATCGGCACCGGCACCGCACCGTTGGCGACGATCTGCGATTCGTAGATGGGAAAGCCCGGCACCGGGTAGATCACCTCGTCCTGAACGCCGTGGTCGGTGACCGACGCGATGGCATAGGCGATGAATGGCTTGGCGCCCGCGCCGACGACGATCTCCTCCGGCGCGAACGTCATGCCGCGCCGCGCACCCATGTCACGCGCGACGGCGGCGCGCAGCTCGTCGATGCCTGCCGACGGCGTGTAGCCATGGCGGCCGCCGCGGATCGCCGCGACGGCCGCATCCTGGATGTTAGGCGGCGTCGGAAAATCGGGCTGGCCGATGCAGAACGAGATGATGTCCTTGCCGCTTTTCGCCAGCGCGTTGACTTCGGCGAGCACGACGAACGCGTTCTCGGTGCCGAGCGACTCGGCGCGGCGTGACAGCGCCGGCACGCTGGCAGCATGACGCGGCGCGGCGCTCACGCGGACCGCCTTTTCGCGTACAGTTCGCGAAATGTGCGGCCCTGCGGCGAAGGCATGTCGCGCCCCGCCGTCCAGCCGCTGCCGAACGGCAGGTGGCGGATCGAGCGCCGCGGCCCTCCCATCAG
The DNA here is from genome assembly GCA_036509805.1 of Casimicrobiaceae bacterium. Taxonomy (GTDB): domain Bacteria; phylum Pseudomonadota; class Gammaproteobacteria; order Burkholderiales; family Casimicrobiaceae; genus VBCG01. The sequence continues at coordinate 1,590 of DATCFA010000265.1, read as the reverse complement.
GCGCAACACGCGCACGCCCACGCGCGCAGCGGCAGCATAGAGTATCGGATGGCGCGCGAGCCACGACCACAACCTGAGTCCCGCGCGCTCCTGCCAGGAGCGCATGCCCCTCTCATAGGTCTTTTCGCGCAGCTTGCGCTGCAGGTCGGGTAGCGCAATGCGCACCGGGCAGACGACGCCGCACTGGTTGCACATCGTCGACGCCGACGGCAGGTCGCTGGCGTTTTCGAGGCCGACGTACATCGGTGTGAGGATCGCGCCGATCGGTCCCGGATACACCCAGCCGTACGAATGGCCGCCGACGTTCTGGTAGACCGGACAATGGTTCATGCACGCGCCGCAGCGGATGCAGCGCAACGCCTCGCTGACGTCGCTCGCCAGCACCGCCGTGCGCCCGCTGTCGACGATGATGAAGTACATGTGCTCGGCGCCGTGGAATTCGCCGCCGCCCTTGGTGCCCGTCAACACGTCGACATAGTTGGAGATCGACTGGCCGGTGGCCGAGCGCGGCAAAAGACGCATCAGCGTCGCGATGTCCTCGAGTGTCGGCACGACCTTCTCGATCCCCGAAATCGCGATGTGCACCTTGGGCAGCGTGGTCGTCAGCGTCGCATTGCCCTCGTTGGTGACCAGCACCACCGAGCCCGTCTCGGCGACGAAGAAGTTGCCGCCGCTGATGCCCATGTCGGCGTTGAGATAGTGCTTGCGCAGCACCGAGCGCGCCTCGAGGCACAGCGCATCGATGTCGTCCTTGCGAGGCGTGCCATGCGCGCGCGCGAAGAGCTCCGACACCTCCTCCTTCGACTTGTGCAGCGCCGGGCCGATGATGTGCGAAGGAGGCTCGTAGCCGTTGATCTGCAGGATGTATTCGCCCAAGTCGGTCTCGACGACCGTGAGCCCCGCCGCCTCGATCGCATGATCGAGCGCCGACTCCTCGGACACCATCGACTTCGACTTGATGATCGTGCGCACACCGTGGCGGAACGCGATCTCGAGCACCAGCTTGTTGATGTCGGCCGGCGTCTCGGCCCACAGCACCGTGGCGCCGCGTGCCTTGGCGTTGCGTTCGAACATCTGCAGCCAGACATCCAGGTTGTCGAGCGCGCGCTGGCGGATGTCGCGCGCGGCGTCGCGCGTGGCGTCGACATCGTCGAGCTCGACCAGCGACTCGCGCCGCTTGGCGACGAACTTGCCCTTGATCTTCGACAGGTTGCGCTGCAACTGCGCGTCGTTCATCCGGTCGTGCGCGCGCGCCTTGAAATGCATCGATGCGACTTGCATCATTCGCTCCGTCAGGGAATCTTGCCGGCCAGCACTTCAGCCACGTGGAGCACGCGCGTCGCCGAGTCGCCGCGGCGGCGAAGCCGTCCCTCGATGCTCAGCATGCAGCCGACATCGCCCAGCACGACGGCGTCGGCGCCGCTGGTCAGCACGTGCTGGCATTTATTGTCGGCGAGCCGCGCCGAGATCTCGCCGAACTTGACGGCGAACGTGCCGCCGAAGCCGCAGCAGGTCTCGCACTCGGGCATCTCGTCGAGCGTCAGGCCGGCAACGCTCGCGAGCAGCGTGCGCGGCTGCGCCTTCACGCCC
>DATCFA010000264.1:0-2779 GCA_036509805.1 Casimicrobiaceae bacterium | reverse complement strand
GGCAGCAATGACTCGCTCGTGCTGTCTGTTGGCGACACGTTGTCGTCAGCCGGCGCAATCTTTTCCTCCACCGGCGTGACAGGCAATTCCGCAGCGATCGGCAAACTCATCTGCGGCTTCACCCTCGCCGCCTCACCCGCCAGGTCCGCGTCGATGTCGCTCGCCGCGTCGCGCGCGCGCCGCGCGTTGATCGCAGGCTCGACCTTTTCCCCGAACGTCTTCAGTTCCTTGCGCACGACGTGGATGTTGAGATCCTCGAGCTGCGCCGATTCGTCCGCCAGGTAGACGAGCTTCTGCTGGCCGATGTCGATCTGGTCGCGGTCGCGCAGGAAATGCTTCTGCACGGCAGCGCCATTGACCAGCGTGCCGTTGGTGCTGCCCAGGTCCTCGAGGAACGAGTCGGCCAGGATCGTCACCACCGCGACGTGTTCGCCCGACACCGCGGGATAGGGCAGGCACACGTCGTTGTCGGCGCGGCGGCCGATCACCACACGCTCCTTGCCGAGGCTGATGGCCTTGGTCGATCCGTCCTGCAGGAACAGCACGAGCTTGCCCATGGCGGACTACTTCGCCTTTTTCTTGGCGAGGAAGCGCTTGGCCCAACTGTTGTCGGGCAGGAAGTCGGGCGGAACCTGGAGGATGATCACCGAGATGTTGTCGCGGCCGCCGTTCTTGTTCGCGAGGTCGATCAGTTCGGCGGCGGCTTCGGCGAGCTCCAGCCGGTGCTCGTCGACGATCGAGTGCACGACCTCGGGGTCGACCATGTCGGTCAGGCCGTCGGAGCACAACAGGTAGATGTCGTTGGCCTCGACGCGGTATTCGGTGATGTCGGCGGGCACGATCGCTTCGATGCCCAATGCGCGCGTGACGAGGTTCTTGTTGAGCGAATACTTGGCCTGTTCCTGCGTGATCTGGCCCGAATCGATCTGCTCCTGCAGCAGCGAGTGGTCGTGCGTCAGTTGCTCGAACTTCTCGCCGCGCAGCCGGTAGCAGCGCGAGTCGCCGATGTGCCCGATCGACACGCGGTTGGCGAAGAACACCGCGGTGACGATGGTGGTGCCCATGCCCGCGCATTCGGGGCGCGCCTGTGCGGCTTCGTAGATGCCCTTGTTGGCAGCGGCGATCTGCTGCTGCAGCAGCAGTGCGGCGTGCGTGAGGCCGCTGTTGGCGTCGATCTTGGACAGCTCGCGGCCCGAGCGCAGCGGCTCGAGCATGCCGTTGGTGACGACGTTGACGGCGATGCCGCTGGCTACCTCTCCTGCGTTGTAGCCGCCCATGCCGTCGGCCAGTACGGCGATGCCGGCGCCGTTGTCGACATAGATGGTGTCCTCGTTGTGCGAGCGCACCATGCCGGGGTGCGACAGGCTGGCCGACTCGAGTTCTGCGCGATGCGCCATGGACCGGCTATATTTTGTGCAAAGGCGCAAGTGTACGACATGGGGAAATGGGGTTGGTCATGATCGCCGGCGGCTCGGCTTTTTCGGCGGCGGCGTGTTCGCGCGGATGAGCGTCGCCGCTTCGCGCAAATTGGCGCGTGGCGCCGCCGGACGACCGACGTAGTAATCGAGCGCCTCGGCCGCGCGCTCGTTGAATGCATCCGCGTCGAGCAATCCCGCGCGCGCCATGTCGATGATGTCATCGCGGTCATGTTCGGAAAAGCGACCGAGCTTCGAGATCGCGAGATCGATGGGCGCGAGCATCCGCACATCGAGCCTGCGTGGGTCGATGCCGGCAACGGGAACCGATTGCGCGTCGTCATGCGCGCATTCGTGCAGCGGCCCCGGTGTATCGTTGTAGTTGGGGTCGAGGTAAACCGACGCAGGTTCCCCGTGACGGTCCACGTAGGCTTCCTCGAGGTCGTTCGGCAAATGCACGCGCAGCGAAAGCGACGCGTCGATGTCGCGCGACGTTCGCACTCCCGTATGCAGGAACGCCGCGGCGTCGCCGGCGATGACGACCCGCAGCGGCAGTTGCGCGGCGTCGACATCGGCGACCGCTGCCTCGATGCGTTTCATCAGCCGGCTCACCGCATCCAAGTATCCGGCATCGCGTCTGCCGGCCGCCGTTTTGCTCATGTCGCACTTCGGGCGCGGGCAACGCCACGCTCGACATCGACCAGCTTGAAAAGACGCGCGAGGCTGATCGGACTCGCGTCCAGCCAACGTCGATAGCCGTCGACGTTGACGAGCTCCGGACCGAGCTCGCGGGCGGTCGCCAGAAGCTTTGCGCGTGGCAATTCTCGATCGCTCGCGAAGGCTATCGCGAGCCCGGCCAGAAACGCATCCGCGTGCCCGCTCTTGCGAAATTCCGCCGCGTTAAAGGGACCGTTGGCCAGCCTCGCGAGCTCGATCTCCTCGTCGCGCGACAGGCGCGCCGGAAATCGCTGCTGGGAGGCGAGATTGCCCAGCGCCAGGGCGACGAGATCGTCCCGCCCCGTCTGCGGCATGGCCAGTTCGAGCGCGGCCAACGCCCGCTTGGCGTGGTGGTCGAGCTTGACCTGCATCAGGCGTCCACCGCGCGCGCGCAGAGCGTCGCGCGAGCGGCGCATGCGCGCCGCCGGGGAAGGATCGGCGAAAGTTCGCGGGCGAGGCATTTCTGTATCGTAACACGTTACGTAACCTGACACCGCCCGAGCCCCGGTTTGGGCTACGCAAAGCGGCTGCGCCGCACATCGCGCCTTCGCGACAGCAGCTTCGCCACCGCCACCACCAGCACCGCGCAGATGATCGGCAGCGCCCAATGCAACCAATGCGCGTGCGCGTCGATGAAAGGCTCGAGC
>DATCFA010000263.1:0-3403 GCA_036509805.1 Casimicrobiaceae bacterium | reverse complement strand
CCTCGTCATTCCATTCCCTGCGGGCGGATCGCTGGACCTCATCGGCCGCCAGATCGCGCAAAAGCTGGGCGACGTGTGGAAGCAGAGCGTCGTCGTCGAGAACAAGCCCGGTGCCGGCGGCAATATCGGCGCCGACTACGTCGCCAAGTCGGCGCCGGACGGCTACACGGTGGTGATGGGCGCGCTGTCGACGCATGCCGTCAACCCGACGTTGTATCCGAAGATGCCGTACGACGCCGTCAAGGATTTCGCGCCGATCTCGATGGTCGCCATCACGCCCAACGTGCTGGTCGTATCGGCGAAATCGCCGATCAACTCGGTTGCGGACCTGATTGCGGCGGCCAAGGCCAACCCGGGCAAGCTCGCGTTCGGCTCCGGCAGCAACGGCAGCGCCGGCCATCTCGCCGGCGAGCTGTTCAAGACCGAGACGCATACCGACATCATCCACGTGCCTTACAAGGGCGCCGCGCCGGCGACGCAGGCGCTGCTCGCCGGCGACATCCAGTTCATCTTCGACAACCTGGCCAACGCGATGGCGCAGGTCAAGGGCGGCAACGAGAAGGCGCTGGCGGTGACGACGGCCAAGCGCTCATCGCTGGCGCCGGACTTGCCGACGATGACCGAGGCGGGGCTTCCCGGCTTCGACATCTCGACGTGGTTCGGCCTTCTCGCACCGGCGGGCACGCCCAAGGATGTCATCGACCGCTGGAACCGCGACCTGGTGACGATCCTCGAATCGGCCGACATGAAACAGAAGCTCGCGCAGCAGGGCGCCGAAGCCGCGCCGATGTCACCGGCGGAATTCGCCGCGTTCATCGCCCACGAAGTGCCGAAGTACGCGAAGATCATCAAGGAGTCGGGCGCGAAGGTCGACTGACGACGGGCCGGGGAGTCGCACTATCGCCGCGTGAGCCGCTGGTGTAACGTCGCGACGCCGGATTTGCCATTGCGCGACAAAGCTCCTCCTCCTGCTTGCGGGAGAAGGTCGGGATGAGGGCCGCGGTGCTACTTCGCCCACGCGCCCCTCGACGGCGCCGAATGCCCGCTCAGGAGGTTTCCCGATGAAATGCCGTATCGCAGCAGTGCTTGGCGTACTTGCGTGGATCGTCGCGCCGGGCAGTTTCGCGCAGGCGCCCGCGTACCCGTCGCATCCGGTGCGCATCGTCGTGCCCTTTCCGGCCGGCGGCACCACCGACATCCTCGCGCGCGCGGTCGCGCAACGGTTTACCGAGGCGTTCGGACAGACGTTCATCGTCGACAACCGCCCTGGTGCAGGCGGCAACATCGGCGCGGAGCTGGTCGCGAAAAGCGCGCCCGACGGCTACACGCTGGTGATGGGAACCGTCGGCACGCACGCGATCAACCCGAGCCTGTACGCGAACATGCCGTACGACCACATCAAGGACTTCGCGCCGGTGTTCCTGGTGGCGGGCGTGCCCAATGTGCTCGAAGTCAATCCTTCACTTCCCGTGCATTCGGTGGCGGAGCTCGTCGCCTATGCGAAGGCCAACCCCGGCAAGCTCGACTTCGCGTCGTCGGGATCGGGCACGTCCATCCACCTGTCGGGCGAGATGTTCAAGACGATGGCCGGCGTGTCGATGCAGCACGTTCCGTACAAGGGCAGTGCGCCCGCGCTGCAGGGGCTTGTCGGCGGCCAGGTGCAACTGATGTTCGACAACCTGCCGTCGTCGCTCGCACTGATCAAGGCCGGCAAGCTGCGCGCACTCGCGGTGACGAGCGCCGAGCGGTCGGCCACGCTGCCCGACTTGCCGACGATCGCCGAGTCCGGCTATCCCGGATTCGAGGCGTCGAGCTGGTTCGGCCTCCTCGCCCCCGCCGGAACACCGCCGGCAATCGTCGCCAAGCTCAACGCCGAAGGCAACGCATGGCTGGCGTCGCCCGACGCCAAGCAGAAGCTGCTCGCGCAAGGCGCGATCGCAGCCGGCGGCTCGCCGGAGGATTTCGCGCACCACATCACCGCCGAAACCGCGAAGTGGGCAAAGGTGGTCAAAGCCTCGGGCGCAAAGGTCGAATAGAAAAGCGTCCCTCACCTTAATCCCTCTCACTTCGTGGGCGAGGGACTGCACGTTGCAACGTTTCGCGACGCACGTGCGCATAACGATAACGCGACATGCCTCCTCTCCCGCTTGCGGGAGAGGGCTGGGGTGAGGGCAGCGCAGTCGCGAAAACCTCCCTCACCTACGCCAAGCGTCCAATGGATGCGAACGCAATCAGCGCGGCATGCTCGGGCATTTCTCGATGCAAGCGCAATGCGCGAACACCGGATCCAATTCGCCCGCGAACTGCGATCGCGGCAAACCGATGCCGAAGGCAAGCTTTGGTATTTGTTGCGGCGGCGAAATCTCGCCGGCGCCAAGTTCCGTCGTCAGCATTCGATCGGCCCTTATATCGTCGACTTCGCATGCACGGCCATGCGCGTGGCGATTGAACTCGACAGCGGACAACATATGCAGCAGGTGGAATATGACGACCGGCGGACAGCATTCTTGCGCGCCAAAGGTTGGCGCGTGTTGCGGTTCTGGGACGATCAGATTCTGGTGGAAACGGATGCCGTGCTCGAGCGCGTCCTGGAAGCGTTGGGGGAATTCGACCCCTCACCCTAACCCTCTTCCCGCTTTGCGGGGAGAGGGGACTTGTCGCGCTATCTCGGGGAGAGAGGACTGGTTGCGTTTTGTGGAGACGGGCGGCTAGCGCGCAAGTGCCGCAGATCGCGCGAGCAGCAGCCATCCGGCGAGGAATGCCACGCCTCCCAGCGGCGTCACGACGCCGAGCCAGCGCTCGCCGGTGAGCGCGAGCGCGTAGAGGCTGCCGCTGAACAGCACGATGCCGGCGACGAACAGCCACGCGGTGATGCGCAGCCCGCGCGTCCCGCGTCCGGGCGCTCGTTGCGCCATCAACAAACCCGCAGCAATCAGCGCGAGCGCGTGCCACGTCTGGTATTGCACCGCCGTGTGCCACACGGCGAGTGCCTGTGGGGCAAGCGTGTGCTGCAACGCATGCGCGCCGAACGCGCCCGCGGCGACCGCGACGAACATCGCGACGCAGCCCGCGACGATCGCCGCGCGATCGTTCATCCAGGGCGCGCTATGTTCGTCAGCAGCGTCGTCAGCGTCGTTCATCTGGCGTGCCGTGATCGACGGCAGCGTCGTTGATCCGCGGCATGCCGTGCCCAGCAGCAGTGTCACCAGCGGCGGTTTTCGGTGCATTCATCGGCGGCATCCGGTTTTCGTCTAGAATCGAAGGTCGCGGGGCGTACGTTGCCCTCGGCACTTCTGTCACGACGATACCATCATGACCATCGAACGCCGGCACGTGGGCAAACGCCTTTCGGAAATGGTGATCCACCGCACGTCGGGGCTCGTGTTCCTCGCCGGCCAGGTGG
>DATCFA010000262.1:0-2302 GCA_036509805.1 Casimicrobiaceae bacterium | reverse complement strand
ACGCCGAACGCATCGAGTACGCCGGCGCGCGGGCCTGCGAAGCCCATCGCCAGCAGCACGAGCTCGGCCTTGATCGCGAACTCCGAGCCCGGTACTTCGGTCATTCGCATCTGTCCGTGCGCATCCCTCGCCCAGTCGACGCGCGCGCCGATGAGCCGCTCGACGCGGCCGTCGCGGCCCTCGAAGCGCTTCGTGGTCACCGCCCAGTCGCGCTCGCATCCTTCTTCCTGCGACGACGACGTGCGCAGCTTGATCGGCCAGTCGGGCCACGTCAGCGGCTTGTTTTCGTGCTCGGGTGGCTGGGGCAACAGCTCGAACTGCACGATCGACAGCGCGCCCTGGCGGTTGGACGTGCCGATGCAGTCGGACCCGGTGTCGCCCCCACCGATGACGATCACGTGCTTGCCGGCAGCAGTCAATTGCGCCTCCACGCGATCGCCGGCGACGACGCGGTTCTGCTGCGGCAGGAAATCCATCGCGAAATGAATGCCCGCGAGCTCGCGGCCCTGCACGCGCAGGTCGCGCGGCTCCTCGGCGCCGCCGGTCAGTGCGACGGCGTCGAATTCGGCGACCAGTGCCGCCGCATCGACATCGATGCCGACGTGCGAGTTGGGGCGGAACTCGACGCCCTCTTCGGCCATCTGCGCCATGCGCCGGTCGATCAGGTGCTTTTCCATCTTGAAGTCGGGAATGCCGTAGCGCATCAGTCCGCCGATGCGGTCGGCATTTTCGAACAGCACGACGCCGTGCCCGGCGCGCGCGAGCTGTTGCGCGCACGCGAGTCCCGCGGGACCCGAGCCGACGACGGCGACGCGACGGCCGCTTTCGCGCGCAGGCGGCATCGGCGCGACCCAGCCTTCCTCCCATCCCTTGTCGATGATGAAGTGCTCGATCGACTTGATGCCCACCGGGTTGTTGTTGATGTTGAGCGTGCACGCGGATTCGCACGGCGCCGGGCAGATGCGGCCGGTGAACTCGGGAAAATTGTTGGTCGAATGCAGCGTCGCCAGTGCCGCTTTCCACTGGTGCCGGTAGACCAGGTCGTTCCAGTCCGGAATGATGTTGTTGACCGGGCAGCCGGTCTGGCAGAACGGAATGCCGCAATCCATGCAGCGCGCCCCCTGCTTCGCCGCCGCCGCATCGTCCAGCGCCAGCACGAACTCGCGGTAATGCTTGAGCCGCTCGGTGATCGGCTCCGCCACTTCGGCGACGCGCTCGAGCTCGAGGAATCCGGTGATCTTGCCCATTGCTTCGCTGCCCGCTTCGTTGTCAGGAGTAGTGCGCCGGCGTGCGGCGGACGCTACGCGGTCGCGCGCGTGCGCGAAGGAGACGCCGACTGCGCGGCAAGCCGCTGCGCGTACATCTCGCCGAGCGCGCGCTGGTATTCGTCGGGGAACACCTTGACGAAGCGCCCGCGTGCATTGCTCCAGTCGTCCAGCAGCGACAGCGCAAGCGTCGAGCCGGTGAGCTCGAGGTGGCGCTCGACGAGGCCGCGCAGCAACGTCTCGTCGGCGCTGTCGCGATGGCGCAAGCGCCCCTTGCCGGCGGCGAACCGCGCGGCGTCGTCGCTGTCCTGCGCGGCGACGGTCGCCACCGGTGAGAGCTTGACCATGCTGGTGTTGCAGCGCTCGGCGAAACTGCCGTCGGGATCGTAGACGTAGGCGACGCCGCCCGACATGCCGGCGGCGAAGTTGCGGCCTGTCTGTCCCAGCACCACCACCGTGCCGCCCGTCATGTACTCGCAGCCGTGGTCGCCGGTGCCTTCGACGACCGCCGTCGCCCCCGAATTGCGCACGCAGAAACGCTCGCCGGCAACGCCGCGGAAGTACGCTTCGCCCTCGATGGCGCCGTACATCACCGTGTTGCCGATGACGATGTTGTCTTCCGCCTTCGCCGGGCACTCGGGGTCCGGATAGACGACGATGCGTCCGCCCGACAGGCCCTTGCCGACGTAGTCGTTGGCGGCGCCCTGCAACTCCAGCGTGATGCCCCTGGCGAGGAACGCGCCGAAGCTCTGCCCGGCGGTGCCGGCGAACGCGACATGGATCGTGTCGTCGGCGAGTCCTTCGTGACCGAACTTGCGCGCGACCGCACCCGACAGCATCGCGCCGACCGAGCGATGCGCATTGCGGATCGTCATCTGCAATTTTACTGGTTGGCGGCTGTCGAGCGCCGCGCCGACGCGCGCGATGATCTCGTGGTCGAGCGCGCGCGCAAGACCGTGATCCTGCGATTCGCAGTGGTAGCGCGCGACTTCGGCAGGCATCGCCGGCTGGTGGAACACGCGCGTGAAGTCGAGGCC
>DATCFA010000261.1:0-2431 GCA_036509805.1 Casimicrobiaceae bacterium | reverse complement strand
TGGAGCCGAAGACGTTCCAGTTCTCGCCGACACCGGACGGCCTCGCGGCGTTGCGTCGCGAACTGGCCGCCGAAAAATTCGACGTCGTCGTCATCGCCGTGGAAGGCAGCGACGCGGCGCTGGTGAAGACGTTCGCGCCGCGCGTCACCACGTACGTGAGCGCGCAGATCAACCAGCGCACGTCGCTCGGCACGCAGCGCGATCTCGATGACGTGCGCGTCGTCGACCTGCCGTGGCTCATCACCCCGGATGCGCCCGCCTTCGCGCAGTTGCCGCACAAGAGCCAGGCGAACGTCGCGCTCGACCGGCTGTATGCGCTGGGAATCGACGCCTTTCGCGTTGCCGATGCCTTCCGCGCCGGCGTGCCGGAGCATTTCGAGATGGACGGCGCCACCGGCCACCTGCAACTCGGCGAAGGCCGCCAGATCTCGCGCGAAGGCACGCTCGGCGTGTTCCGCCAGGGCCACCTCGTGCCGCTGTCCGCCGCCACGCCATGAAGGGCGACGGTGGCGACGGCACGGGGGCCGACGCCGAATCGCTCGCCGCCGACTATCTGGTGGCGCAGGGGCTGACGATCGTCGCGCGCAACGTGCGCAGCCGCTTCGGCGAAATCGATATCGTCGCGCGCGACGGCGCCACGCTGGTGTTCGTCGAGGTGCGGCTGCGCCGCGGCCAGGCGTTCGGCGGTGCCGCGGTGAGCATCACGCGCGCGAAGCAGGCAAAGCTCGTTGCCGCCGCGCGCATCTACCTTGCGAACTTGCGGCGCGAACCGCCCTGCCGTTTCGACGCGGTGCTGTTCGACCGCCTCGACCCCGCGCGCGCCACGTGGCAGCGCGACATCATCGACACGTCCGACTGACTGCACGCGAGACTATGGACGCCGTCAAGCGGATTCGCGCGCACTTCGCAGCCAGTGCGCAACTGCAGCTCGATGCGCAGGAGGCGCTGGCGCCGCTGATCGCGCGCGCCGCCAACGTGATGACCGAGTGCCTGTTCAGTGACGGCAAGATCCTCGCGTGCGGCAACGGCGGATCGGCGGCCGACGCGCAGCACTTCGCCGCCGATCTGGTCGGCCGTTTCGAACGCGAGCGCCCCGAGCTGCCGGCGCTGTCGCTGACGGCGGACACGTCGCTGCTGACGGCGGTCGCCAACGACTACGCGTTCGAGCAGATCTTCTCGAAGCAGGTGCGCGCGCTGGGCGCCAAGGGTGACGTGCTGCTGGCGATCTCGACGTCCGGAGATTCGGCCAACGTCGTCGCAGCGATCGGTGCGGCGCGCGAGCGCGACATGCGTGTCGTCGCATTGACCGGCAAAGGCGGTGGCCGCGTCGGCGAACTCCTTGCGGAAGGCGATGTCCACATCTGCGTCCCGCACACCCGCACGGCGCGCATCCAGGAAGTCCACCTGCTGGCCATCCACTGCCTTTGCGACATGATCGACCACACGCTGTTGGGCGACGATGACTGACGCGATTCATCCGCGCGGGTGCGCGCCCGCAACGCCGCGCGCGATAATGCGTGTTCGCATCCGCATGACCACAGGAGAACGCATGAGTGTCCTACGCATCAGCACCGCAACCCTCGCAATCGTCGTCGGTGCGATGTTCGCACTGTCGGCTTGCGCGCCGATCATCGTCGCCGGCGCGGCCGCCGGCGCAGCGCTGATCGCGACCGACCGTCGCTCCGCAGGCGCGCAGGTCGACGACCAGGCAATCGAGACCAAGGCCGGCGCGCGCGCGGGCGCGCAATGGGGCGAGCGCATCCACCTCAACGTGACGAGCTACAACGGCATCGTGCTGCTGACCGGCGAGGCGCCCAATGCCGCGACGCGCACCGCCATCGCCGACATGGTGCACACGATCGACCGCGTGCGCAGCGTGCAGAACGAGATGGTGGTCGCGCCGCCCACGGCGATGTCGTCGCGCACCAACGACACGTACATCACGTCGAAGGTCAAGGCGCGCTTTGTCGAGGAAAACCGCTTCCCGGCCAACCACGTGAAGGTCGTCACCGAGCGCCAGGTCGTCTACCTGATGGGAATCGTCACGCACCCGGAGGCGGATGCCGCCACCGACATCGCGTCGCGGACGACCGACGTCGTGCGCGTGGTCAAGGTGTTCGAATACGCGGGCTGATGCGCACGCACGACAAGGTCGCGCAGGTGGGCGACGCGCTCGCGCGGATCGCGGCGCTGCCGCGGCCGCTGGTGTTCACCAACGGCGTGTTCGACCTGCTGCACCGCGGTCATGTCGCCTACCTCGAAGCGGCGCGCAACCTCGGCGCGTCGCTCGTGGTCGCCGTCAATTCCGATGCGTCGGTGCGCCGTCTCGGCAAAGGCGGCGATCGACCGCTCAATCCGCTCGACGACCGTATGGCGGTGCTTGCCGCACTGGCGAGCGTCGACTTGGTCGTTTCTTTCGACGCCGACACGC
>DATCFA010000260.1:0-2397 GCA_036509805.1 Casimicrobiaceae bacterium | reverse complement strand
CGGCTTGGTCGCCTTGTAACCCGCCTTGTGCCAGTCCTCGCCGTATTCGCCGCCGCCGCGCACGTGGGACAGCGCCAACACGCCGCCGCGATTGAACCACGGCAGGAAGTCCGGGCGGAAGAACGGCGTCATCGAGATGCCGTACGCGCCGTAACCGTAGAGGATCGTCGGGTTCGTGCCGTTGAGCTTGATCCCCTTGCGGTAGATGATCGACATCGGAATCAGCGTGCCGTCGGCTGCCTTCACCTTCACTTCGCGCGATGCGAGATTCGCGGGATTGTCGTAGCGTCCCTGCGGCTGCAGACGAGTGTCCGCTGTCTTGCGTGTCGACGGGTCGTACGCGTAGTAGCCGCCGTAGCGGCTCCACGTTCCGGTGTCGAAGATCACGCCTGGTACGTTGACATCGGTCACCAGCTCGTCGATGTCGCCTTGGAACGGCAACGGGACCTTGTGCGCTTTCGCGCCCGCCGTGTATTCGAGGCGCAACAGGTCGCTGACGCCACCGTTCATTTCGCGGACATACAGCGCATCCTTGGCAGCGGCCAGGCCGGTGATGACCGATTCGCCCGGCGCGATCACCTCTACCGCCTTCGCAATATCCGGATCGGCCAATGAAACCCTGACGACTTTGAAGCGCGATGCATCCCTGTGGGTGAGCAGGTACGCGGTGTTGCCATGCACCGCAATGCTGGTGACGTCGTCGGCGCTGTCGGCGACCTTGACCCACGGGATGTCGCCGCTGTCGAGTGACGCGAGGGGCGCGACGTAAAGCCGCAATTCGTTCTGCACGCCATTGATGATGAGTCCCACCATGTAGTCGGACCCCTGCGGTGTCGCTACTGCCGTCATTTCGGCAGAATCGATCGGCACGCGCGCGGAAACGCCGGCGCCGAAAATGGCGACATCCTTGTCGGGATCGTTGCCGAGCTTGTGCAGGAACACGCGCTGGTTGCGGTACTTGTCCGTCACCGGCGCGCCGGCCGCGCGCTTTTGCAGGCGGCTGTAGAGCATTCCGCCGCCAGGTGGAAACGCAGGGCTCGCGTCGTTGGCGCGGTCGATGATGTCGCCAGTCTCCTTGCCGCTGGCGACATCGACGACGTGCAGCACGCTTTCTTCCGATCCGCCGACCGACATCCCATAGGCGAGCAGCCGGTTGTCGTCCGACGGCGTGTAGTAGTCGATGGCGTTGTGCGTGCCAGCGGGCGCGGGCATCTTGTCGGGGTCGACGAGCAGTCGCTCGGCGCCCTTGACGCCACGGCGGACGTAGAGCTTGGGGACGTTCTCGTCGGCGCGCCGCTTCAGGTAATAGATGTCATCGCCGACACGCTGCACCGAATCCACGCGCGCCGACGCGGCATCGGCGTAGCGTGTCACTTCGTCGAGCAGCTTGCCTCGCTGCGGAATGCGGTCGAGCGTGGCGCGCGTGTAGTCGGCCTGCGCCTTCATCCACGCGGCCACCTGCGGGTCCTTCAGGTTCTCGAACGCGCGGTAAGGGTCGGGTACCTTGACGCCGAAGTACGTGTCGACGGTGTTGCCGACGGGCGCGACAGGCGGCTTGGCCTGCGCCAGCGCCAGCGACGATGTGGTGGCCAGAACGCCGCACAGCAGCAGGTTGCGTAGCAGGGTGGAAACGAGGTTCGACATGGCGGACTACCGGAAAAAAACGGAGCGCGGATTATGCGCCGTGCGCGCCGCAGCAGAGGCTCGCGACGAGATTTGTTGCCAAGTTGAGAGGCGGGAGGGCGCCTGGTTACATTTTATAAAATATAAAGTAAACTGGCGAAATGCCCGCTTCGAATACGACTTTCCGCACCAAGCGCGAGCACGCGGTCGCCAAGGTCAAGGACGCGATCATGGCGGGGCGTTACCAGCCCGGCCAGGCGCTGCGCCAGCAACAGTTGATGGCCGACCTGGACTTGGGCGCAACACCGGCGCGCGAAGCGGCGCTGGAACTGGTGGCGAAGGGCCTGCTCGTGCACGAGTCGCATCACGGCATGCGCGTCGCCGGCCTCGACACTGCGCGCGTCGCGCACGTTTACGGCGTGCGCGCGCTGCTCGAGGCGGAAGCCGCGCGCCTGTCGGCCGCGAACGCCGGCGATCGCACGATCGAGCGCGTCGAAGCGCAGGCGCGCGCGATGGAAGCGGCGTTCGCAAGCAACGACCTGCGCAAACTGGGTGCGGCCGACGGCCGTTTTCACCAGGCGCTGTACGAGGCAGCCGCGAACCCCGTGCTGCTCGCGCTGATCGAGCAGATGTGGGAACAGTTTCCGCGCTACATGTTGTGGCGCAGCCCGGCGCGTGTGCGCGAGTCGCTGGCCGAGCACAACGAGATCGCCGCCAGGTTTGCGCGGCGCGACGCCGATGGCACGGCGCGCGCGGTCGCGCGCCACATCCTGC
>DATCFA010000259.1:0-2344 GCA_036509805.1 Casimicrobiaceae bacterium | reverse complement strand
ATCGCGCCGATGCGGCGCTGGGCGGGCGCGCAACGGGCAAGATCGTCGCCGCCGACGACGCCGTCGCGCTGCTCGAGGCGATCATCGAGCCGGGTGATCGCATCTGCCTCGAAGGCAACAACCAGAAGCACGCCGATTTCCTGGCGCGAACATTGACCAGGCTCAATCAGGAGCGCGTGCACGACCTTCACATCGTGCAGTCGGTGATCGCGCTGCCCGAGCACCTGGACGTGTTCGAGCGCGGAATCGCCAGCCGGCTGGATTTCTCGTTCTCCGGTCCGCAGTCGGGACGCCTTGCGCAACTGGTCGCGGACCGCCGTATCGACATCGGCGCGATCCACACGTATCTCGAGCTCTTCGCGCGTTATTTCATGGACCTGACGCCGCGGGTGGCGCTGGTCGCCGCGCAGGCAGCCGACCGCCACGGCAACCTGTACACGGGGCCCAACACCGAGGACACGCCGGTGATCGTCGAAGCCACCGCGTTCAAGTCCGGCATCGTCGTCGCGCAGGTCAACGAGATCGTCGATGAGCTTCCGCGCGTCGACATCCCCGCCGACTGGGTGTCGTTCGTCATCCGCAGCCCGCGTCCGCACCATATCGAGCCGCTGTTCACGCGCGATCCCGCGAAGATCACGGAAATCCAGATCCTGATGGCGATGATGGCGATCAAAGGCATCTACGCCGAGTACGGCGTGCAGCGCCTCAACCACGGCATCGGCTTCGACACCGCGGCGATCGAGCTGATCCTGCCGACCTACGCCGACAGTCTCGGTCTCAAGGGAAAGATCTGTCGCCACTGGGCGCTCAATCCACATCCGGCGCTGATCCCGGCGATCGAGGCCGGATTCGTCGAATCGATCCATTCGTTCGGCTCCGAGCTGGGAATGGAGGCCTACGTCGCGGCGCGCCCCGATGTCTTCTTCACCGGTATCGATGGCTCGCTGCGCTCCAACCGCGCGTTTTGCCAGACCGCCGGCCACTACGCCTGTGACCTCTTCATCGGCTCGACCTTGCAGATCGATCTCGCGGGCAACAGCTCCACCGCGACGCTCGGCCGCATTTCCGGATTCGGCGGCGCGCCCAACATGGGCTCCGATGCGCGCGGGCGCCGGCATGTCACGCCGCCCTGGCTCGAGGCCGGACGCGAGGCAACCGGCAGCGGGGGCAGCACGGGCAGGATGCCGCGGGGACGCAAGCTCGTCGTGCAGATCGTCGAGACTTTCCGCGACCAGATGCAGCCGACGTTCGTCGAAAAACTCGACGCGTGGGAACTCGCGCAAAACGCCGGCATGCCGCTGCCACCGGTGATGATCTACGGCGACGACGTGACGCACATCCTGACCGAAGAGGGCATCGCCTGCCTGCTGCGCTGCCGCGATGACGACGAGCGCGAGCAGGCAATCCGCGGCGTGGCCGGGTATACGGCGGTGGGTCTCGCGCGCGACCGGCGCAAGGTCGAGAACCTGCGCAAGCGCGGCGTCATCCGGCGCGCGGCGGACCTGGGAATCGACACGCGGATGGCAACGCGCGACCTGCTCGCCGCGCGCTCGATCAAGGACCTGGTGCACGCATCCGGCGGGCTGTACGATCCGCCGCGGCGCTTTCGCAACTGGTAGGCCGGCGCCGTGGAACATCGCCACTATCGTTTCGACGGCACGCGAACCCTCGCGGTGCTCGCTCCTTGCCTCGTGGGCGTGGTGGCGTCGGGCAACCTCGAAGTGCTGATCGAGCCTGCGCGGCTCGATGGCGGATGCACGGTCGACGTCGCTACGGCGATGGCGGGGTTCGGCAATGTGTGGGACGCGGTGATCGGTGACTTTCACGATCGGCACCGGCTCGCGGATGTGCGCATCGACATCAACGACAACGGTGCGACGCCCGCCACCGTGAGCCTGCGTCTCGAGCAGGCTGTCGCCGAGTACGCCGCCGGCGCGGACGCGGACGCAGATACGAACGCGGACGCATGAAGCAGAGCTATTTCGAAGCGAGCGCACGCGGGCGCATCGGCGGTATTCTCGACCGCGGATCGTTTCGCGAATGGCTGCCGCCCGCCGCGCGCGTGACGAGCCTGCATCTGAAGGCGCTCGACCTGCCGGTTGCATTCGACGATGGCGTGGTGGTGGGCAGCGCGACGCTGGACGCACGGCCGGTACTCGTGGCCGCGCAGGAAGGCGGCTTCATGGGCGGTGCGGTGGGCGAGGTGCACGGCGCCAAGCTGACCGGGCTCATCGCGCGCGCGCTGCGCGAACGCCCTGCCGCTGTGGTGCTGCTGATCGAGACCGGCGGCGTGCGCCTGCAGGAAGCGAACGCGGGCCTCATCGCCGTGTCCGAGGTGATGCGC
>DATCFA010000258.1:0-3684 GCA_036509805.1 Casimicrobiaceae bacterium | reverse complement strand
CCTCGCAACGCGGCGTGTTCAGCGTCGTGTCGTATCCGGAGAGCTCCGCCGTGCCGGCGACGCGCAGCCGATTGCCGAGGCGGGTCAACACGACCTTCCACGCGAGGTCGGTCAGCGAAACCACCGGCGCGCCCGCATGCTCGCCGACATCGATCGTCATCGAATAGCCCTTGGCCGGATAGACGAGGCAGCGCACGCCCACCGGCTTCAGCAGGAACGGGCTGTAGCTGCCCAGCGCGACGACGATCGCGTCGGCGTCGAGCATTTCCCCGGCGCCGTTTGCAGCGGTCACCTGCACACCCGCGATGCGCTCGCCTTCCGCGATGAGTGCTGTGACCGTCGTCGACCAGCGGAAGCGCACGCCGCGCGCCGCCGCCAGCGCTGCCAGTCGCACGGTGAACACGTACGCGTCGCCGGATTCGTCGCGGGCGGTGAAGATGCCGCCCGCCAGCCGGCCACGCGACGCAGCGAGTGCCGGCTCGATGGCCACGCACTCGTCGGGTGTGCGCACGACGCGGTCGCATCCGAATTCGCGCATCAGCGCCGCCGCGGCGACGCCGTGGTCGAATTCCTCGGGGTCGGTGTAGAACTGCAGGATGCCGCGCTCGAGATGATCGTATTCGATGCCGGTCTTTTCACGCAGCGCCTTCAGGCAATCGCGCGAATAGAGCGCCAGGTTGAGGCACTGGATCGTGTTGTGCCGGGTGCGCGACGGCAGGCATTCGAGCAGGAACTGCATCCCCCACCGCCACTGGCGCCAATCGGCGCGCGGACGGAACAGCAGCGGTGCGTCGTCACGGCCGAGCCATTTGAGGATTTTCCACGGGGTGGCGGGATTGGCCCACGGCTCGGCGTACGACGCGGAAATCTGGCCACCGTTGGCGAACGACGTCTCGAGGCCCGGCCCGCGCTCGCGATCGACCAGCGTCACGTCGTGGCCGTCGTCCGCGAGATACCACGCCGCGGTCATGCCGATGACGCCGCCGCCCAGCACGAGCACGCGCATCAGGAGGCCGCGTCGTCGTCGGCTGCGCGCATCGGCATGCAGCTGCAGAACAGGTTGCGGTCGCCGTAGACATTGTCGACGCGCGCCACCGGCGGCCAGTACTTCGCAGCGCCGGTCGCATCGGTCGCGTCGGCCGATGGATACGCGGCGGTGCGCCGCGAATAGCGATGCGGCCAGTCGTCCTGCGAAACGCACGCTGCCGTGTGCGGTGCGTGCTTCAGCGCGTTGTCGGTGCGGTCGCCGCCGTCCTCGATCGCGCGGATTTCGCCGCGTATCGCGATCATCGCGGCGACAAAGCGGTCGAGCTCGTAGAGCGATTCGCTTTCGGTGGGCTCGATCATCAGCGTGCCCGGCACCGGAAAGCTCATCGTCGGCGAATGGAAGCCGTAGTCGATCAGCCGCTTGGCAACGTCTTCCGTCTCGACGCCCGAGCTCGCCTTGAACGGTCGCAGGTCGATGATGCATTCGTGCGCGACGAAACCACCCGGACCCGCATACAGCACCGGATAGTGCGGCGCCAGGCGACGCGCAATGTAGTTGGCGGCGAGGATCGCGCTCTCGGTCGCGGCGGCGAGTCCTTCGCGGCCCATCATCGTGATGTACATCCACGAAATCGGCAGGATCGACGCGCTGCCGTATGGCGCGGCGGAAACGGCGCCGATCGGGTCGGATCCGCTGGCGCCGCGCGACGTCCGCACGGCACCGTCGCGCAGTGCGCGATGCCCGGGCAGGTACGGCGCGAGATGCGCACGGCAGGCCACCGGGCCGACACCCGGCCCGCCACCGCCGTGCGGGATGCAGAATGTCTTGTGCAGGTTGAGGTGCGACACGTCGGCGCCGAATTCGCCGGGGGCGGCGAGCCCGACCAGCGCGTTCAGGTTGGCGCCGTCGACATACACCTGCCCGCCGTGACGATGCACGATGTCGCAGATTGCGACGATACCGGCTTCGAACACCCCATGAGTCGACGGATACGTGACCATGATCGCCGCGAGGTCCTGCGCGTGCGCGGCCGCCTTCGCGGACAGGTCGGCCAGGTCGACGTTGCCGTCGCGGTCGCAGCCGACGACGACGACGCGCATCCCCGCCATCTGCGCGGACGCGGGGTTCGTGCCGTGCGCGGAGGCCGGGATCAGGCACACGTCGCGCAGCGCTTCGCCGCGCGCGCGATGGTATTTCTCGATCATCAGCAGGCCCGCATACTCGCCCTGCGAGCCGGCGTTCGGCTGCAGCGACACGGCGTCGTAGCCGGTGGCCGCGCACAGCATCCGCTCGAGCTCGTCGATAATCTCGCGGTAGCCCACGCTTTGCGCGGCCGGCGCGAACGGATGCAGGTTGGCGAATGCCGGCCACGTGACGGGGATCATCTCGGTGGTGGCGTTGAGCTTCATCGTGCACGAGCCGAGCGGGATCATCGCGCGGTCGAGCGCCAGGTCCTTGTCGGCGAGGCGCCGCAGGTAGCGCAGCATCCCGGTTTCGGTGCGATGGGCGTGGAACACCGGGTGCGTCAGGTACGCCGACGTGCGCGCGAGCGCCGGCGGAATGGCCGACGGCGCCGTGCGGTCGAGTTCTTCGACGCTGAACGCCGGCGCCTCGCCGCTGAACGCGTGCCAGATGCGCGCGACGTCGCCGCGCGTCGTCGTCTCGTCCAGCGAGATGCCGATCGTCGTCGCGTCGACGACGCGGAAATTGACCCCCTGCGCGACACCCGCCTGCAGGATGCCCGACGTCGCCGCACCGGTGTCGACGGTCAGCGTGTCGAAAAACGCGTGCGTCGGCACGTCGAAGCCGAGCTTCACGAGTCCCGCCTTGAGGATGGCGGTCAGCCGATGCACGCGCCGCGCGATGACCGCGAGGCCGTCGGGCCCGTGATAGACGGCATACATCGCGGCGATCACCGCGAGCAGCACCTGCGCCGTGCAGATGTTCGACGTCGCTTTTTCGCGGCGGATGTGCTGCTCGCGCGTCTGCAGCGCCAGCCGGTACGCGGGGTTGCCGTCGGCGTCGATGGCCACACCGACCAGGCGCCCGGGCATCGAGCGCTTCCACGCATCGCGCGTCGCCAGGAAAGCCGCGTGCGGGCCACCGAAGCCCATCGGCACGCCGAAGCGCTGCGTCGAGCCAACGACGGCATCCGCTCCCCACTCGCCGGGTGGCGCGAGCAGCGTCAGCGCGAGGATGTCGGCGGCGACGATCAGCGCAGAGCCTTGCGCGTGCAGCGTGTCAGCGAGCGCGCGATGGTCGGCGATCTCGCCGTCGCTCGCCGGGTATTGCAGCAGCACGGCGAACGCGTTGGCGGCCGCGGCCTTGCCGGGCGCGCCGGTGACGACGTCGATGCCGAGCGGGGCGGCGCGCGTGCGCAGCACGTCCTGCGTCTGCGCGAAAACGCCGTCGGCGACGAACAGCGTGCGGCTCGCCGAAGTGCTCATCCGCAGCGCCAGCGCCATCGCCTCGGCGGCCGCGGTGGCTTCGTCGAGCATCGACGCGTTGGCAATCGCCATTCCCGTCAGGTCGCAGACCATCGTCTGGAAGTTGAGCAGCGCCTCGAGACGGCCCTGCGAGATTTCCGGCTGGTACGGCGTGTACGCCGTGTACCACGCGGGGTTCTCGAGCACGTTGCGCAGGATGACTCCCGGCGTGTGCGTGCCGTAGTACCCCTGCCCGATGCACGACGTCAG
>DATCFA010000257.1:0-5344 GCA_036509805.1 Casimicrobiaceae bacterium | reverse complement strand
ACGATTCGCTCGGCGCATTGCGCGCGAAAATCGGCCACGACATGGGCATGGCCGAATCGGGATGGAAGCCGATGTGGGTGGTCGACTTCCCGATGTTCGAATACAACGACGACACCCGGACGTGGGCTGCGCGCCACCATCCGTTCACCGCACCCAAGGATGGCGACGAGGACAAGTTCAAGTCCGACCCCGGCCACGCGCTGGCGAAGGCTTACGACGTCGTGATGAACGGCTGGGAAATCGGCGGAGGCTCGGTACGCATCCACCGGCCGGAAATGCAGGCACGCGTGTTCGCATCGCTCGGCATCAGCGAGGAAGACCAGCGCAGGAAGTTCGGCTTCCTGCTCGACGCCTTGCAGTACGGCGCGCCTCCCCACGGCGGCGTCGCGTTCGGCCTCGACCGCATCGTCACGCTGATGTGCGGCGCCGAGTCGATTCGCGACGTCATCGCATTCCCCAAGACGCAGCGCGGGCAGGACCTGCTGATCGACGCGCCCACGCCGGTCACCGAAGCGCAATTGCGCGACCTGCATATCCGCGTGCGCGCGAGCGACGCGGCCAAGCCGACCTGACGCTTTGCGCTAAACTGCCGCGCATGACGGCTTCGCGCGAACCATCCTCGGCTGCCCGCGCTGTCCGCGCGGCGGCCGGCATCGCGCTGGCGTTGGCGTGCCTGCTGGCCCCGACCGTGTCGTTCGCGCGTGGCGAGCCGGCGTCGCGTGCCGAGGTGAGCGCGTCGGCGTTGCCGCAGCAGGCGCAGGAAGTGCTGGTGCGCATTCGCGCGGGCGGCCCGTTCGCGTACAGCCGCGACGGCATCGTGTTCGGCAATCGCGAGCACGAGTTGCCTGCGCAGAAGCGCGGTTATTATCACGAGTACACGGTGCAGACGCCGGGCGCGCACGATCGCGGCGCACGGCGGGTCATCTGCGGCGGGCCCAGGCGCAATCCCGACGCGTGCTGGTACACCAGCGATCACTACGCTTCGTTTCGAAGGATCCGCGAATGAAGCTGCCCGTCCTTACCGACCTCGATGGTGCCGGCGTGCACGACTGCGCCGTCGCCACCGACGCGCTGGCCAGCGCGACCGTTGCGGCGCACCTGCGCTATTTCGACGTCGACTTGAGTGGCGCCGATTCCAAGCTCGCGCTGCTCGACGCATTGGCGAAGGGGCTGTCGCTGCCCGCGCATTTCGGGCGCAACTGGGATGCGCTGGCCGACTGCCTGGAAGACGACGGGCTCGCCGGCAAGCACGGCGTCGTCATCCGCCTCGGGCACGCCCGCGTCTACCGCGGCGCGCACGCGGAGGACTGGAAGACGCTCGAGGAAATCCTCGACGAGGCCGCCGAATTCTGGAAGGAACGCCACCTGCCGTTCTGGGTATTCGTGGCTTGAAGCAACCCGTTTCGGCGCTGGTTGTCGTTCACACTAATGACCTTCGCGTATTGCTGCTCGAGCGTGCCGACTTCGCCGGCCACTGGCAATCGGTGACCGGCAGCGCCGAACCCGGCGAAGCCATCGCCACGACAGCGGTGCGCGAGCTGCACGAGGAAACCGGCATCGATGCGGCCGCGCATGGCGGGGTGCTCGCGTGGAGAGTAACCAACCGCTATGCGATCTTCGAGCAATGGCGCCACCGCTACGCGCCGGGCACGACGCACAATGTCGAGCACGTGTTCAGCGTAGAGGTCGAAGGATCGGTCGATGTACGCATCGCGGCGCGCGAGCACTTGCGGCATGAATGGATGCCGTGGCGGGCGGCGGCCGACAAATGCTTTTCGTGGTCGAACCGCGATGCGATATTGATGCTGCCCTTTCGCGCGCAAAAGGAGTTTGGATGAAAGTCGCCATGGTCCTGATCCTGTGCGCCGCCGCATTGCCGGCGTTTGCGCAGAACGCGGCGCCGGAGCGCGCGCCGAGCGTGAACGTCAGCGCCAGCGCCAGCGTAACGCTTCCCAACGATCGCATGCATGCGTGGCTGCGCACCGAAGCGGAGAACGTCAGCGCAGCCGCTGCCGCCGCGGAAGTCAACGCGCGGATGGCGCGCGCGCTCGCGCAGCTCAAGTCGATGCCCGCGATCGACGTCGCGTCGTCGGGCTATTCGAGCGACGCCATCGTCGACAAGGGCAAGCCCACGCGCTGGCGCGTCAGCCAGTCGATCAAGCTCGACAGCGCCGATTTCGCCGTGCTCGCGACCGCAGTCGGCAACCTGCAGGCCGACGGCATGCTGCTGTCCGGTCTTGGATTCTCGCTGTCCGACGCGGCGCGCAGCAAGGCGGAAGATGGCGTCACCGCGCGGGCGATTCATGCGTGGCAGCAGCGCGCGGCCGGCGCCGCGCAGGCGCTCGGCTACGGCGTGTGGCGCGTGGGAACCGTCAATGTACAGACCAACGACGCGCCGCGGCCCTACATGGCGGTGCGCAGTGCGATGAAGGTGATGGATGCGGCGCCGCAACCCGTCGCCGCCGATGCAGGCACCACCGATGTCACCGTGAACGTCGCCGGCGATGCGCTGTTGTCGTCGCCGCGGTAGACCCGTCGCGCCAGGTAAGCGGCGGAGGCCTGCCACGCAATCGAGGGCCACTTCCGTCAGAGCGTAAACTGGCATTGATACGCCGCGCGTTCTCCGCGGTTTTCCGACGCGAGTAGCCCGACAAGCCCGCTCATGCAATTCGATCCCGTCCTGCTTTCGCGACTGCAGTTCGCGTTCGTCATCGCCTTTCACATCCTGCTGCCCGCGCTCACCGTCGGGCTTTCGGCGTTCATCGCCGTGCTCGAAGGCCGCTATCTCTTTCGCAAGGACCCGGTCCACCTGCGGCTATCGTTGTTCTGGACCAGGATCTTCGCGGTGGCGTTCGGCATGGGTGTGGTATCCGGCATCGTGATGCCGTTCCAGTTCGGCACCAATTGGAGCCGCTACGCCGACGCGACGGCGAATGTCCTCGGCCCGCTGTTCACCTACGAAGTGATGGCGGCGTTTTTCCTCGAGTCGGGATTCCTCGGCATCCTGTTGTTCGGCCGCAAGCTCGTGCCGCCCTGGGCGCATTTCCTGTCGGCCGTCATGGTGGCGGCGGGCACGCTGCTGTCGTCGTTCTGGATACTGGCGGCCAATAGCTGGATGCAGACGCCGGCCGGCTATGACATCGTCGATGGGCGATTCTTTCCGCACGACTGGGTCGCCATCGTCTTCAACCCGTCGCTCCCCTACCGGCTCGCGCATACGGTCACCGGCTTCTTCGTCACCACGGCGTTCGTCGTCGCCGGGGCGTCTGCGTGGCACCTGCGTCGCAACGAGCACCGCAACGAAGCGCGCACGGCGTTGAAGATGACGATGGGACTGCTGGCGGTACTGGTGCCGCTGCAGATCGTGCTGGGCGACCTGCACGGAGTCAACACGGCCGAGTACCAGCCGGTCAAGGTGGCGGCGATGGAAGGACTGTGGAACACGCAGGCGCGCGCGCCCGCCGTGTTGTTCGCGATCCCCGACGCGCGCAACGAAACCAACCACTACGAGATCGCGGTCCCCGCACTCGCGAGCCTCTATCTCAAGCACGACATGAATGCGACCGTGCAGGGGCTCAAGTCGGTGCCCGCCGCCGACCGGCCGCCAGTCGGCTACGTATTCTGGGCGTTCCGCCTGATGGTCGGACTCGGATTGTTGATGCTCGCGGTCGTGGCGTGGTCGGTGATGCTGCGGTTTCGCGCGGGAATGGAAAATTCACGCATGTTCCAGGCCGCCTGCGTCGCGATGCTGCCCGCCGGCTTTCTCGCGGTGCTCGCAGGCTGGACCGTTACCGAGGTCGGGCGCCAGCCGTGGGTCGTCTACGGGCTGCTGCGCACGCGCGACGCGGTGTCTCCATCACTCACCGGCGGCGACGTCATCATTTCGCTGATCTGCTACGTCGTCGTCTACCTCGTCATCTTCGGCGCCGGCACCTACTACATGGTGCATCTGGTGAGGAAGGGCCCGCCATCCGACATCGCGGCGCACGACGCCACACTCACCGAGCGCCCGGCGCGGCCGTTGTCCGCCGCCGAGGGCTGAAGGAGACACGATGCAAATCGACCTCGTGCCAATCTGGACGCTGATCATCGGCGTCGGCGTTTTCATGTACGTGCTGCTCGACGGCTTCGACCTCGGCGTGGGCGTGCTGTCGGTGACCGCCGGCAGCGAGGACGAGCGCAGCCTGATGATGAACACCGTCGCGCCGGTGTGGGACGGCAACGAGACGTGGCTGGTACTGGGCGGCACCGCGCTCCTCGCGGCGTTTCCGCTGGCGTTCGCGATCATCATCCCTGCCGTCTACTTCCCGGTGATGCTGATGCTGCTGGGACTCATCCTGCGCGGTGTCGCGTTCGAGTTCCGCATGAAGTCCGTGCGCGGGATGCCGTGGTGGAACCGCTCGTTCTTCGCAGGCTCGGTGATTGCGACGTTTTTCCAGGGTGTGGTGCTCGGCAATTTCGTCCAGGGCTTCGCCGTCGCGGGCCGCCATTTCGCCGGTGGCAGCTTCGACTTCATCCGGCCGTTTCCGTTGCTGACGGGTGTCGGGCTGCTGTTCGGCTACACGCTGCTCGGATCGACATGGCTGGTGATGAAGACGCAAGGCGAGTTGCAGCGCAAGTCGCGACAGCAGGCATCGCTGCTGCTGTTCGGCGTGCTGGCCTTCATCGTGATGGTGAGCATCTGGACGCCGTTCCTCAACGACCAGATCGCGCGCCGCTGGTTCACCTGGCCCCACATGGCTTACCTCGCCCCGGTGCCGTTGGTGACGGCGCTGATCGCGTATGCGACATGGCACGCGTTGCGCACCGGCGCCGAGACCGTGCCGTTCCTCGGTGCCATGGGCCTGTTCATCATGTGCTACCTGGGGCTCGGCATCAGCGTGTTTCCGTACGTGGTTCCGTATTCGGTCACGCTTTGGCAGGCGGCCGCATCACCGAATTCGCTGACGTTCCTGCTGGTGGGAACGATGTTCCTGCTGCCGCTGGTGTTCCTGTACACCTTCTGGTCGTACTACGTGTTTCGCGGCAAGGTGCGCGCCGACGCCGGGTATCACTGACGAGCTCCGATCCCGCCGTGCACCTCACCCGCATGCGGGAGAGGTGCACGGTACGACTTGTGGGAGCTAGAGCGCGAGCAGGAAGGCGACCAGGTCGTCCTGCTCCTGCGTCGTGAGGCCGATGTTGAAACGCGTGTTGTAGAACTGCACGACATCGACCAAGTCGCGCGCGGAGCCGTTGTGGAAGTACGGCGCGCGCGTGGCGACAGCGCGCAGCGTCGGTCCCTTGAAGCGCCCGATGTCCACCCATTTGCCGGTGACCAGCGCGCGGCCCGGGTCTGTCGTCT
>DATCFA010000256.1:0-3198 GCA_036509805.1 Casimicrobiaceae bacterium | reverse complement strand
ACCCGGCGTCGACGCGCGGCCCACAGCGCGGGCAGCGCATTGAGCACCGGCGAATGGGCATGCACGATATCCGGATGCAGCCGATCGATCAATTCACCGATGCGACGGGACGTCGCCGCCATCTCGCGCAGTTCGGCGACGCCGGTCACGCGTTCCCAGCGACTGCGTCGCAACTGCGTGCGATGAAAATGCCACCCATCCACCGTCTCTTCCGCCATCGCCGTCGCCCCCTGCCGTGGCTTGGTGAGTTGAAACGTCTCCCAGCCCAGCGCCTTTTGCTCGCGCAGGATCGCGATCGTGCGAAACACGTAGCCGCTGTGCAACGGCAACGAGTGGTCGAGCACATGCAGGATACGCAGGCTCACGATGCAATCGCGAGTTCGCGCGGAGCGTGCGACGACTCCATCGTGTTGCGCAGGAAGGCTTCGAACATCAGCAACGTCCACAACGGCGCGCTGTAGTCACGCGCACCGCCTTGATGCGCGTCCACCAGGTGGCGCAGCGTGCCGGCATCGAACATGCCGGTTTCGGCAAGACGCGGGCCGAGCACCGCGGCGCGCATCCGCTCGCGCAGCGGTCCGCGAAACCAGCGCGCGAGCGGTACCGCAAAACCCATCTTCGGCCGGTACAGCACGTCATGCGGCAGGTACGGCTCCATCGCCTTCTTCAGCAGGAACTTGGTCTCGCCCGAGCGCAGCTTGAGCGACGATGGCAATGTCGCCAGCCATTCGATCATCGGGTGGTCCATCAGCGGCTCACGCACCTCCAGCGAATGCGCCATGCTGGCGCGATCGACCTTGGTGTTGATGTCGCCGACGAGATACGTCTTCAGATCGAGATACTGGATCAACGCCAGCGGATCGTCGGTGCCCGCACGCGCCGCGTGCCGGTCGAACACATCCTGCGCGCGGTATCCGGCGAGATCGCCGCGCAGGCGGGCGCTGAACAGGCGCTGGCGCAGCGGCGCCGCCAGGATCGACATGGAATGGAAGTACGCTTCGACCGAGTTGCGACCCATCGCCTCGAACGTCGTCTTGGCGCGAAACATGCGCGGCGCCCAATCGAGCTTGGGATACGCGCGTCCCAACAGCCCGAACGCCGGGCGGCGCACGCGCAACGGCAGCACCGAGCGAATCCGCTCTTCCATCACATGCATCCGGTAGCGCCGGTACCCGCCAAAGCTCTCGTCGCCGCCGTCGCCGGACAGCGCCACCTTCACGTTCTTGCGCGCAAGCTCGCACACGCGATAGGTCGGGATCGCGGAACTGTCCGCATAAGGCTCGTCGTAAATGCCGGCGAGGGTGTCGATCAGGTCGAAGTCGTCGCTCTCGACCACTTCCGCGTAGTGATGGGTTCGATAGCGATCCGCCACTTTCTGCGCGAACGCCGACTCGTTGAATGCGGGGTCGCGAAAGCCGATCGAGCAGGTCTCGACCGGAGTCGTCGAAATCCCGGCCATCATCGCGACCACGGCGCTCGAATCGACGCCGCCCGACAGGAACGCGCCGAGCGGTACCTCGGCGATCATCCGCAGGCGCACCGATTCCTCGAGACGCCGCGTCAATTCCTCGCAGGCGTCGGCAACCGATATCGTGCTCCCCAGCGAGAAGTGCACGTCCCAGTATTCACGCGGCGCGGGCATGGTGAAGCCGCGGCGGATAGCCAACGTGTGCGCCGGCGACAGCTTGTGCGCGCCGCGAAAGATCGTGCGCGGCTCGGCGACATAACCCAGTGCGAAATACTCCTCGACCGCGCAGGGATCGATGTCGCGCGCAAGGCCGCCGTGCGCCAGCAACGATTTGAGCTCCGAGCCGAACACCAGCATCCCGTCCGGCAGCAGCGCGTAATAAAGCGGCTTGACGCCGAGGCGATCGCGCGCGAGGAACAGCGTCGACTGATTGCGGTCCCACAGCGCGAATGCGAACATGCCGCGAAAGCGCTCGACACAGCGCTCGCCCCACGCTTCCCAGGCATGCACGATCACCTCGGTGTCGCTGCGGGTGCGGAAATGATGGCCCAGTGCGGTGAGCTCGGGAATGAGCTCCTGGTAATTGTAGATCTCGCCATTGAAGGTCACGCAGACGCTGCCGTCTTCGTTGTACAGCGGCTGCTGTCCGGTGGAAACGTCGATGATCGAGAGCCGGTGATGGCCGAAGCCGACGCCCGCCTCGACGTGCACGCCGGCCTCGTCAGGGCCGCGATGCAACTGCGACGCGTTCATTCGCGCCAGCACCGCGCGGTCGATCTCGCGCGCGCCGCGTGTGTCGAAGATTCCGGTGATTCCGCACATGGCCGGTTCGCTTGGTCGCTATGCCAACGGCAGTGTGGCGGACGACGCGCCGGCCGCGTGCGCCGAAAGCGCCGGCGTGCGATGCGCGCACAGCGCGTCGTAGAGTTGGTGATAGCGCTCCACCATTGCCTCGAGGCTGAACATGCGCTCGGCGCGTTCGCGCCCCGCACACCCGGCATCGCGCGCGGCGTGCGGATCGCCGCCCTGGCTCGCGATCGCGCGTGCCAATGCATCGGAGTTCGCGGCGGGCACCAGCACGCCCGTCACGCCGTCGACCACCAGTTCACCGTTGCCACCGACCGCCGTGGCGATCACCGGCAATCCCGACGCCATCGCTTCGAGCACGGTGTTGGAAATGCCTTCGGCGAGCGACGGCAGCACGAATGCGTCGAGACCGCGCAGGATCTGCGGAATGTCGTTGCGCTCGCCCGGAAGCCACGCGAGATGCTGGACACCGGCGCTCGCCAGCGTCGCGGCAACTGCTGTCCGCAACGGACCGTCGCCGATCATCACCAGCCGCAGCCGCGCACGCAGCGCGGGATCGAGCGCCAGCGCGCGAATGAAGGCGCGGGCGAGGTTCTGCGGGTCCTTGACCGCCTGCATGCGTCCCACGCTGCCCACCAGCCAGAGGTCGGCGCTGGTGAACGGGCAGCCGGCGATCGCCTCGCGTGACAGTGGAGGACTCAGCGGTGGACTAAATCGCCGCGCATCGACGCCGTTGTAAATCTGGCTGATTCGCCGCTGCGCAATGCCGACGCTGCCGACCAGGTAGCGCTCGAGCTCGCGCGACAATGCGACGTAGTGGCTGACGAACGGCCGGTAGAGCCGGCGTATCCACTGGTACTTGCGGCTCGAGCCATCGAGGTCGCCCACGTCGCGTCCATGTTCGCCATGCAAACGCACCGGCA
>DATCFA010000255.1:0-2037 GCA_036509805.1 Casimicrobiaceae bacterium | reverse complement strand
GTGGCGAGAATCGTCACGCGCGTCCCCCGCGCCGGACTGAACGTCGCCTTTCCCACGCCCAGATCGCGCGAAGCGGCGCTGTGGTCGCGATAGCCGTCGGTCTCGAAGTGTCCCACGGCGGCGACGTAGCCGACGCCGCCTTCGACACCTTGCGCGATCAGGTTGGTGCTGAACGCGCCGTAGCTGCCGAAGCCGAATGTCGATTCGATCGACGGCGGATCGCGCCCCGATTCGGTGAACACGCTGATGACGCCCCCCGACGCATTGCCATAGAGCGTGGAGAACGGCCCGCGCAACACTTCGATGCGCTGCGTCGCCAGCAGCATGAAGCTGCCGGTCTCGCCCTGTCCGTCCGGCATCGTCTGCGGGATATCGTCCTGATAGAGACGGATGCCGCGCACGCCGAACTGCGCGCGCGCGCCGAAGCCACGCGAGCTGATCTGCAGGTCCTGCGCGTAGTTCTGGCGGTTGTTGGCGACCACGCCGGGGATGCGCGACAGCGTCTCGCTCAAGTTGACCATCGGCTCGCCGTCGCCAATCACGTCGGCGCCGATCGTCGACACCGACGCCGGTACGTCGAAGCTGCGCTCGGCGCTGCGCGTCGCCGTGACGACGACGGGATCGAGGTCGACATCGACGGCCGTCTGCGCGAACGCGAGCGTGCCGCTGATGAGCAGCGCGGCCGCGCTGGCGGCCGCCGCACGCGCGCATAATGACGCCGCGCGGAACGTCTTGCCGATCGTGCAGTCGAAACTCATCGTTTTCAATCCCGCGCCGGGCAAGCGGTCCTTAGCGACCGCCCGCGTATTATTGCAGCAACCCGATCCAATTGGAGAAACGACGATGACAATGGCGCGAATTCGCGCGGCCACCGTGGTGGCAGCGATCGTGGTGGCGGCGCACGCCAGCGCCGCGGGGCTCGCCTACGCTTCCAACGAAGGCTCCGGCAGCGTTTCGGTGATCGACACCGACACCGACCACGTCGTTGCCACGTGGATGGTCGGCGGCAAGCCACGCGGCATCGCCGTGTCGCTGGACGGCAAGTCGCTGTACCTGAGCGACCAGGACAAGAATGCGGTCGTCGTCGTCGATACGTCGACCGGCAAGCCGGTCAAGGTCATCGCCGTCGGCAATTCGCCCGAAGCCATCTACCTGTCGCACGACGGCAGGTTCCTGTCGGCCGCGGTCGAGGAAGACAACATCGTCGCCATCATCGACACGTCGACGCTGACGGTCGTCAAGCGCATCCACACCAGGGGTCAGAATCCCGAGCATGCGGTGTGGAGTCCCGACGGCACATGGCTGTACGCCAGCGCCGAGGAAGCTGATTCGGTCGACCTGATCGACGTCGCCAAGGGCGAAGTCGTCAAGTCGGTCAAGGTCGGCAACCGCCCGCGCGGCATCGGCTTCCTGCCGGACGGCTCGCGCGCCTATGTCGCCGCGGAAAATGCCGACATGGTCAACGT
Organism: Casimicrobiaceae bacterium; assembly: GCA_036509805.1. Taxonomy (GTDB): domain Bacteria; phylum Pseudomonadota; class Gammaproteobacteria; order Burkholderiales; family Casimicrobiaceae; genus VBCG01. The sequence goes on along the minus strand of DATCFA010000255.1, from coordinate 571 downwards.
GTTCGATGTCGCCGCACAGGACGTCATCGCGCGGATCAAGGCCGGCGCACGCAGCAACGGCGTCACCGTGGCGCCGGACGGCAAGCATGTGTTCGTGTCGTCGGGCGGCGAAGGTACCGTGCAGGTGATCGACACGGCCACCAACGCGATCATCGCCAAGGTCGCGGTGGGCAAGCGACCGTGGAACATGGCGCTGGCGGCGGACGGCAACAAGCTGTACGTCGCCTGCGGGCGTTCCAATCGCGTCGCGGTCGTCGACACGCATACCTACGCGAAGCTCGCCGATATCGACGTCGGCGAATTGCCGTGGGGTGTCGCCGCGCGGTAATGACAGCGCACGGCATCGACGCCACCGCGACGGCGCGTTTGCGTGCGCAGCGTTGCGTGCGCGCAAGCGCATGAGCATTCTCTCGCTACCGCGGCGCCGCGTGCTGCGCGCGCTGGCGGCGCTGGCGGCATGGCCTGCGACGCGCGCGGGTCTTGCGCAGCCGCCGCCGTCGGCGGCCGACCTGTGCGCCAACGGCACGACATTCGACACACCGCTCGCACGTCCGGGTGCGAGCGGCTTCAT
>DATCFA010000254.1:0-6562 GCA_036509805.1 Casimicrobiaceae bacterium | reverse complement strand
GGGCAAGCCGGGCTGACGCTCGCCACCAGCATCGGCGCGACCTTCAACGCGGCGACGCTGTTCGTGCTGCTCACGCGTCGCAAGTTCTACGCGCCCGAGCCCGGATGGCCGCTGTTCGCCGGCAAGCTGCTGCTGGCGTTGTGCGTGCTGGCGGCGGTGCTGGCGTGGCTCGCCGGTCCGGTCGACGTTTGGCTGCACGCGAGCCTGTGGCACAAGCTCGCGCGGCTCGCGGGCGTCATCGGCGCGGGCGTACTCGCGTATTTCGGGGCGCTGGCGCTGCTGGGATTCCGCCTCGCCGATTTCGACCGCCGCGAAGCGCACTGACGCAGGGGGCCGTCAGTCGCCGCCGCCCTTGCGGTACGGACAACGGACCTTGGTGCAGTCGGCGTACAGGTAGAGCGCATGCTCGCTGATCTCGAAGCCGCGCTCGTGCGCGATCTTGATCTGCCGCTTCTCGATCTCGGCGTCGTAGAACTCCTCGACGCGTCCGCACTGCATGCACACCAGGTGATCGTGGTGCTTGCCCTCGTTCAACTCGAACACCGCCTTGCCCGACTCGAAATGATGGCGCTGCAGCAATCCGGCCTGCTCGAATTGCGTCAGCACGCGATAGACGGTGGCGAGACCGATGTCGAGCCCCTCGGCAACCAGCAGCCGGTAGACGTCCTCGGCGGTCAGGTGACGCACCGCCGACGTCTCGAACAGGTTGATGATGCGCAGCCGCGGCAGTGTTGCCTTGAGGCCCGCACTCTTGAGATCGTGATTGTTGGTCATGGCGTCCGCATCGCAGGCAGTAGTCCTGCTTCCTGTGGCTATAATAGCGATTACCCCCGGCCATTCCCATAGCGACAAGGAAAACGTGCTCCCGGTTTTTTCCCGCCGCATGCTCGCGTGCGTCGCCGCGATCCTCGCGCTGGCGTCGTGCCAGACCATCCACCAGTACATGCCGCAGATACGCTCGTTCGGCGTGTACAAGCTCGACATCAACCAGGGCAACTACCTGACGCAGGACATGGTGGGCAAGCTGACCGTCGGCATGACCATGGACCAGGTCAAGGCGACGCTCGGCACGCCGCTGCTCGCCGATCCGTTCCATGCCGACCGCTGGGACTACATCTATCGCTACACGCGGCAGGGCAAGCTTGTCGAAAGCCGCGAATTCCGCGTGTATTTCGTCGACTCGAAGCTCGCGCGCTGGGAAGGCGACGAGGTGCCGCAGTCGGCTGCCGAGCTGAACCGGCGGGCCGAGGAGCGCACGCTCGGCAAGCCGCCCGCGGCCGCGGACGACAAGGGATTCTTCGACCGCCTGTTCGGCATTTTCAAACGCAGCGATTGAGCAAGTAAGGCGATGACGCTGCGCATCGGCATCGCTGGCGCGTCCGGACGCATGGGGCAGGCGCTGATCGACGCGACGCTCGGTGCCGCCGACCTGACGCTGACCGCCGCGCTCGACGTCGCGCAAGCATCGCCGGACGCGATCGACGCCGGCGCGCGTTTCGGTCGCCACACCGGCGTGTGCGTCGGATCCGATGTCGAAGCCGCCGTCGCCGCCTGCGACGTGCTGATCGACTTCACGCGGCCCGAAGGCACGCTCGCGCATGCGGCTGCGTGCGCCCGGCACGGCACGCGGCTCGTCGCCGGCACGACGGGGCTCGACGCTGCGCAGAAGGCCGCGCTGGCCGCCTGCGCGCAGCGCGTCGCCATCGTGTTCGCGCCGAACATGAGCGTCGGCGTCAATGTTCTCGTCGGGCTGGTCGAGCTCGCCGCGGCGCGCTTGGGTCCGGCATATGACATCGAGATCGTCGAGATGCACCACAAGCACAAGGTCGACGCACCGTCGGGCACGGCATTGCGCCTCGGTGAAGCGGCCGCCGCCGGCGCCGGCGTCTCGCTGGCCGAGCACGCCGTATATGCGCGCGAAGGCATCACCGGCGAACGCAAGGCCGGCACGATCGGCTTTGTCACGTTGCGTGGCGGCGACGTCGTCGGCGAGCACACCGTCGTATTCGCAGGCGCTGGCGAACGTGTCGAACTGACGCACCGTGCAACTTCGCGGGCGACGTTCGCCGAAGGCGCGTTGCGCGCCGCGCGCTTCGTCGCCGGCCGCGCGCCCGGCCTGTACGACATGGCGGACGTGCTGGGGATCTGAACCGCGCGGCAAAGGTCGTGACGGTTGCCCCCGCGGTTGCGGCACGCCCGCGCAAGCGGTAGAATTGGTTGCTTCGAAGCGGGGAAGGGCAACCTTCCCCGTTTGCACGTCCGCCGCGCGCAATCCGGGTTTACGGGCATCCGCGGCTTTCGATGCACAGGCCCGCGCGAACTGCCGCGTGCTTCGAGGCCACCGACTCTCCACCGCGTCGCTTGCTCCTTGTGCCCATGCCCGATCCGCACACCGCCGATACGACCGCTGCGCCTGCCACGCCGGTCGCGCTGTTCGCCGCGCGTTCACCGGCGCTGCTCGCGCTCGCCGACGGTACGCTGTTCCACGGCGTGTCGATCGGTGCGCCCGGCAGCGCACGCGGTGAAGTGGTGTTCAACACCGCGATGACCGGGTACCAGGAGATCCTCACCGACCCGTCGTACGCCGGACAGGTCGTCACGCTGACCTATCCGCACATCGGCAATGTCGGCGTCAATGTCGACGACGCCGAGTCGCGGCGGGTGTTCGTCGCGGGGCTCGTTATCCGCGACCTGCCGCGGCGGATGTCCAATTTTCGTGCGACGCAGGACTTGTCCACGTATTTGCGCGGGGCCGGCATCGTCGCGATCGCCGGCATCGACACGCGCAAGCTGACGCGGATCCTGCGGGAAAATGGCGCGCAGAACGGCGCGATCGTCGCCGCAGCGGTGATCGGCGACGCCGAGGAGCGCGCAGCACTTGCAACTGCGCGCGGCACCCCGTCGATGGCCGGGCTCGACCTCGCACAGGCGGTGACGCAGACACCCGGCTACGACTGGACCGCCAGCACGTGGGCGCTGGGTGCCGGCTACGGCGAACAGCGCGAGGCGAAATACCACGTGATCGCGTACGACTACGGCGTCAAGCACAACATCCTGCGGATGCTCGCCGAACGCGGCTGCCGGATCACCGTCGTTCCGGCGACGACGCCGGCGCGCGACGTGCTCGCGTTGCGACCCGACGGCGTGTTCCTGTCCAATGGCCCGGGCGACCCCGAACCCTGCGACTACGCGATCGACGCCATCCGCGAAATCGTCGACAGCAACCTGCCGACGTTCGGCATCTGCCTCGGCCACCAACTGCTGGGCCTCGCATCCGGCGGGCGCACGCTGAAGATGAAGTTCGGCCATCACGGCGCCAATCACCCGGTGCATGACCGCGACAGCGGGCAGGTGCTGATCACCAGCCAGAACCACGGCTTCGCCGTCGACCCCGCATCGCTGCCCGCCAACGTGCGCGTCACGCACGTGTCGCTGTTCGACGGCAGCCTGCAGGGGATGCAACGCACCGATCGGCGCGCGTTCAGTTTTCAGGGGCACCCCGAGGCGAGTCCCGGACCGCATGACATCGGCTACCTGTTCGACCGTTTTGTTGCGCAAATGGCGGAGGGCAAATGAGCACACCGGATACCACGGCAGTACGCGACGCGTTGGCGGAGGCCGCCGACGCGCTCACCGCATTGCGCGCCAACGATTCCGCATTGGCGGCAGTCGCCCGCGCTGGCGAACTGTTGGCGGCCACGTTCGCTGCGCGCCGCCGCGTACTGTCATGCGGCAACGGCGGATCGCTGTGCGACGCCATGCATTTCGCCGAGGAGTTGTCGGGGCGCTTTCGCGATGACCGGCCCGCGTATGCGGCCACGGCGATCAGCGACCCGTCGCACATGAGCTGCGTGGGCAACGACTACGGCTACGACCAGGTCTTCTCGCGTTACGTCGAGGCACACGGCAACACGGGCGACGTGCTGCTCGCGATCAGCACCAGCGGCGGCAGCCGCAACGTCGTTGCCGCGGCGAAGGCGGCGCAGGCGCTCGGGATGAAGGTGATCGCGCTGACCGGCAAGCCAGGCACGGCGCTCGAGGCGCACGCCGACATCGTCATCTGCACGCCGGGGGGGCGCTATGCCGATCGCGTGCAGGAACTGCACATCAAGGTGATCCACATCCTGATCGAGCTCGTCGAACGCCATCTGGCGCCGCGAGGCGCCGCGGGCTGACATGGGCAAGCGCACCGACATCCGGTCGATCATGATCATTGGCGCGGGGCCGATCGTCATCGGCCAGGCGTGCGAGTTCGACTATTCCGGTGCGCAGGCCTGCAAGGCGCTGCGCGAGGAAGGCTACCGCGTGATCCTCGTCAACTCCAATCCGGCGACGATCATGACCGATCCGGAGATGGCCGACGTCACCTACATCGAGCCGATCACCTGGCAGATGGTTGCGCGGATCATCGAGCGCGAGCGGCCCGATGCGCTGCTGCCGACGATGGGCGGGCAGACGGCGCTCAACTGCGCGCTCGACCTGGCGCGCGAAGGTGTGCTGACGAAGTTCGACGTCGAATTGATCGGCGCGTCGAGGAAGGCGATCGACAAGGCCGAGGACCGCGAGAAGTTCAAGGCGGCGATGACGCGCATCGGGCTCGCGTCGGCGCGCTCGGGTAGCGCGCGCACGATGGAGGACGCGCATCGCGTGCAGGCCGACATCGGCTTCCCGGCGATCATCCGCCCATCGTTCACGTTAGGCGGCACCGGCGGCGGCATCGCGTACAACAAGGACGAGTTCGAGGAGATCTGCAAGCGCGGTCTCGCGATGAGCCCGACGCACGAGCTTTTGATCGAGGAGTCGCTGCTCGGCTGGAAGGAATTCGAGATGGAGGTTGTCCGCGACCGCAAGGACAACTGCATCATCGTCTGCTCGATCGAGAACCTCGACCCGATGGGCGTGCACACCGGCGACTCGATCACCGTCGCGCCGGCACAGACGCTGACCGACAAGGAATACCAGATCATGCGCGACGCGTCGATCGCCGTGCTGCGCGAGGTGGGCGTGGACACCGGCGGCTCGAACGTGCAGTTCGCCGTCAATCCGGCCGACGGGCGGATGATCGTCATCGAGATGAACCCGCGCGTGTCGCGCAGCTCGGCGCTGGCGTCGAAGGCCACCGGCTTCCCGATCGCCAGGATCGCCGCCAAGCTCGCCGTCGGCTATACGCTCGACGAATTGCGCAACGACATCACCGGGGGCAAGACACCCGCATCGTTCGAGCCGACGATCGACTACGTGGTCACCAAGGTGCCGCGCTTCGCGTTCGAGAAATTCAAGGCGGCCGACGACCGCCTGACGACGCAGATGAAATCGGTCGGTGAGGTGATGGCCATCGGCCGCACGTTCCAGGAGTCGCTGCAGAAGGCGCTGCGCGGCCTTGAGACGGGCGTGGATGGCTTCAACCTGAAGTCGGTCGACATGGACAAGATCAGCGACGAGCTCGCGTATCCGCGCGCCGAGCGCCTGTGGTATGTCGCCGACGCGTTCGGTGTCGGCATGTCGCTCGACGAGATCCACGGCTATACGAAAATCGATCCGTGGTTCCTCGCGCAAATCAAGGAAATCGTCGACACCGAATTGAAGCTCGAGACGCGCACGCTCGAATCGATCACGCCTGCCGAGATGCGCGAGTTGAAGCGAATGGGCTTCGCCGACCGGCGGATGGCGGACCTGACGAAGTCGACCGAGGAAGCGGTGCGCAGCCGCCGTCACGCGATGGGCATCCGTCCGGTGTACAAGCGCGTCGACACATGCGCCGGCGAATTCGCCACGAACACGGCGTACATGTACTCGACGTACGAGGACGAGTGCGAGGCCGCGCCCACCGATCGCAAGAAGGTGATGGTGCTGGGCGGCGGCCCCAATCGTATCGGCCAGGGCATCGAGTTCGACTACTGCTGCGTGCATGCGGCGATGGCGCTGCGCGAAGACGGCTTCGAGACGATCATGGTCAACTGCAATCCGGAGACCGTGTCCACCGACTACGACACCTCCGACCGGCTGTACTTCGAGCCGCTGACGCTCGAGGACGTGCTCGAGATCGTCGACAAGGAAAAGCCGTGGGGCGTCATCGTCCAGTACGGCGGACAGACACCGCTCAAGCTCGCGCGCGACCTCGAGAAGTACGGCGTGCCGATCATCGGCACGTCCCCCGACATGATCGACATGGCCGAGGACCGCGAGCGCTTCCAGCAGATGATCACGCGGCTTGGATTGCGGCAACCACCCAACCGCACGGCGCGCACCGAGACGGAGGCGCTGGCGGGCGCCGAGGCGATCGGCTATCCGCTGGTCGTGCGGCCGTCGTACGTGCTCGGCGGACGCGCGATGGAAATCGTCCACGATCCGCGCGACCTCGAGCGCTACATGAAGGAGGCGGTCAAGGTCAGCAACGATTCGCCGGTGCTGCTCGACCGCTTCCTCAACGACGCGCAGGAAGTGGATGTCGACGCGATTTGCGACGGTATCGATGTCGTCATCGGCGGCATCATGGAGCACATCGAGCAGGCCGGTGTGCATTCTGGCGATTCGGCGTGCTCGCTGCCGCCGTTTTCGCTTG
>DATCFA010000253.1:0-4462 GCA_036509805.1 Casimicrobiaceae bacterium | reverse complement strand
GAGCGCGATGCGCAGCCCGTCGTAGCGGTGCGCGGTGGCGAATGCGTCGCGCAGGTTGTGCGCGCGCTGCGCCCACGCCAATGACGCCTGCGGCGGCGTGTCGCGCACGCGCCGCAGGCCGTGGTCGCGCGCGACGTCGAGCACGTCGGCGGCGCGGCGCGCGATTTCCGCGGCCTGGTTGAAGCCGCGCTGGCGCTGGCGCGCAACCGACAGCGGCAGCGCGATCACGCGCTCGACGCCGGAGCCGGCGGTGGCGTTGCGCAACACCGCGCGCGCCAGCGCGTCGCCGAACCAGTCGGCCAGCGCGAGCTGGCCCCCGTACTTCAGCGCCTGCACCATGCGGTCGACGGGGAACGCGTAGCGGAACGCGGCGACGGTGAAGCGCAGCGGAGGCGGTTTGACGAAGCAATCGCCGCAGACGACGCCATCGGGGGAGGGTAATGCGCAGCGCGGACACGCCGCGGCCATTTGCGGCATTTCGTGCCTGCAATCGGCGCAGGCGAGTGCCACGCCGGCGGGCGCGCCACACAGCACGCACTGCGGCGGCAGTGCCGCGCGCAGGGCGCTGTAAAGTTTTTTGGAAAAAAAATTTGACAACTTGCGCGGCCGGCATGGACACTGACCCGGTCATTTTGCAGTCGCGCGAGCCGCCCGCGCGCTAAGTCCAACGGATGAGCTCGACCGCCACGATCACACTGAAGCGCCCGCCGCCTGTGCCTGCCGCCGCGACGCGCTGGAGCGTCACGGCCATCGAGGCGCTGTTCGACCTGCCGTTTCTCGACCTGCTCTACCGCGCGCAGCAGGTGCACCGCGCGCACCATGCGCCCAACGCCGTCCAGCTATCGACGCTGCTGTCGATCAAGACCGGTGGCTGCCCGGAGGACTGCGCATATTGCCCGCAGGCCGCGCGCTACCAGACCGGCGTCGACAACGAGCCGATGCTCGACATTGAAACGGTGACTGCCACCGCGCGTGCGGCGAAGGCGGCAGGTGCAACGCGCTTCTGCATGGGCGCTGCATGGCGCAGCGTCAAGGACCGCGACCTGGTACCGGTGCTCGGGCTCGTGCGCGCCGTCAAGGACCTGGGACTCACCACGTGCTGCACGCTGGGGATGCTGAAGGACGGGCAGGCCGAGAAGTTGAAGGATGCGGGCCTCGACTTCTACAACCACAACCTCGACACGTCGCCGGAATTCTACGGCGAGATCGTCACCACGCGCGATTACGAGGACCGGCTCGCCACGCTGGCGCGCGTGCGCGGTGCGGGCCTCGCCGTCTGCTGCGGCGGCATCGTCGGCATGGGCGAATCGCGGCGCGCGCGCGCGGGCCTGGTCGCGCAGCTCGCCAACATGGACCCGTATCCGGAGTCGGTGCCGATCAACCACCTGGTGCAGGTCGAAGGCACGCCGCTGCACGCGCGGCTTGCCGGCGAAGCGGCGCTCGATCCGTTCGAATTCGTGCGCACGATCGCCGTTGCGCGCATCACGATGCCGGAAGCGGCCGTGCGCCTGTCGGCGGGCCGGCGCGAGATGGGGGAAGCGGTGCAGGCGCTGTGCTTTTTCGCCGGCGCCAATTCCATTTTCTACGGCGACAAGCTGTTGACCACCGGCAACCCCGACATCGCCGCCGATCAGGCGCTGTTCGCCAAACTGGGACTCGCCGCCGCGTGACGCCCGGCATCGCGCTGCATGGCGCGCGACTTGCCGCACGTGACGCCGCGGGCCTCACCCGCATCCGCCGCACGCTGGCATCCGCGCAAGGCGCGCGCGTGGTCGCCGACGGCCGCGAATGCCTGGCGTTCGCCAGCAACGATTACCTGGGGCTCGCCGCCGACGCGCGGGTGATCGCAGCGCTGTGCGACGGCGCGCGCGCCTATGGCGCCGGCGCGGGAGCGTCGCATGTCGTCTGCGGCCATCAGTCGCCGCACGCGGCGCTCGAAGCGCGGCTCGCGGCATTCGTGCAGCCGTCGCCGGGTGCGCGCTGCCTGACGATGTCGAGTGGCTACCTGGCCAACCTGGCGATCCTCACGACGCTCGCCGATCGCGAAGCGGAGATCCACGCCGACCGCCTCAACCACGCGTGCCTCAACGACGGCGCGCTGCTTTCGCGCGCGCGCCTTTTGCGCTACCCGCATGCCGACGTGGATGCGCTGCGTGCGCGCCTCGCCGCGTCGCGGGCGAAGACGCGTCTCATCGTCACCGACGCCGTGTTCAGCATGGACGGCGACATCGCTCCGCTGGTCGCGCTGCTCGAGCTCGCCGAGGCACACGACGCGTGGCTCGTCGTCGACGATGCACACGGCTTCGGCGTGCTGGGCGATGGCCGCGGCAGCCTCGCCGATGCCGGCATCGCGTCCGAGCGCATCGTCTACATGGGTACGCTGGGCAAGGCGGCGGGCGTCGCCGGCGCGTTCGTGTGTGCGCATCCGGTGGTGATCGACGCGATCCTGCAAACGGCGCGGCCGTACATCTACACGACGGCGGCGCCGGCAGCGCTCGCCGTCGCGCTGGCCGCCAGCGTCGACATCATCGAGCACGACGCCGCGCGGCGCGCACGGCTGTTCGCACGCATCGCGCAGTTTCGCAACGCGGCGCCAGGTTTCGCGTGGCCGACGCTGCCTTCACGCACGGCGATCCAGCCGATCGTCGTCGGCGAGGCGGCCGCTGCAACCAAGCTGTCGCAGCGCTTGTGGAACGCCGGTATCCTGGTGCCGGCGATCCGGCCGCCGACGGTGCCGCGCCACACGGCGCGGCTGCGCGTCTCGCTGTCGGCGGCACACACCGAAGACCAGGTCGCGCGCCTCGTCGACGCGCTGCGCGGATGACGCTGCACGTCGAGTCGGTGGGTGCCGGTGCGCCACTGGTGCTGCTGCACGGATGGGCATTGCACGGCGGGATTTTCGCGCCGCTGCTGCCCGAACTGTCGATGCGTTACCGCGTGCACGTGATCGACCTTCCGGGGCACGGGCATAGCGCGCCATTGTTGCCGTACACGCTGGATAGCGTCACCGATGCGCTGATGCAGGCCATCGATGGCATTGATGGCGCCGATGCACCGCTGGCAATACTCGGATGGTCGTTCGGCGGGATGCTGGCGCAGCGGCTCGCTGCACGCTTTCCGTCGCGTGTCGCGCAGCTCGTGCTCGTCTGCACGACGCCGCGCTTCGCCAACGGCGACGGCTGAGCGCACGGCGTCGCCCCGCGCGTGCTGCAGCAGTTCGCCGACGAGTTGCGAGTCGCGCAGGATGCGACGCTGCGTCGCTTTCTCGCGCTGCAGATGCTCAACGTCCCGCATGCGCGCGCCACGCTCGCGCGCATGCGCGTGCTGCTTGACGCGCGTCCGCGCGCGAACGCCGCGGCCATCGACGGCGCACTCGCCATTCTCGCGACCGCCGACCTGCGCGGCGCGGCCGCCACGCTGGCCGCGCCGGCGCTGGTGGTCAGCGGCGGCCGCGACGCGCTGGCGCCTGCGGCGGCGGGCGCATGGCTGGCGGCAGCGATGCCGGATGCGACGCTTGCGACGATCGCCGAGGCGGCGCATGTGCCGTTCCTGTCGCATCCCGTCGAATTCAGTGCGGCGCTCGCGCGCTTTGCCGATGCCGTCACCGGTTGACACGGGCTACGCGCTCGACCGCCGCGCGGTGCGACGCGCGTTTGCGCGCGCCGCTGCCAGCTACGACGACGCCGCCGTGCTGCAGCGCGAGGTCGGCAAACGGATGCGCGAGCGGCTCGACTACGTGAAGCTCGCGCCACGGCTCATCGTTGATGCGGGCTGCGGCACCGGCGATGCGATCGCGCCACTGGCGGCGCGCTATCCCGGGGCGAGGGTGATCGGTGTCGACGTTGCCGAACCGATGCTCGCCAGGGCGCGCGCGCGCGCAGCGCCACGCTCGTGGCTTGCACGCCTTCGTCATGCACGCTCGCCGGCGCCTGCATTCGTCTGCGCGGATATCGACGCGCTGCCTCTGCGCGCCGGCGCCGCCGGACTGGTGTGCAGCAGCCTGGCGCTGCAATGGGTGGACGAGCCTTCGCGGACGTTCGGCGAATTCGCGCGCGTGCTCGAGGTCGGCGGCCTGCTGTCGTTCACGACATTCGGACCGGACACGCTGCGCGAGGTGCGCGCGGCGTTCGACGACGGGCGCGCACACGTCAGCCGTTTCATCGACATGCACGACCTGGGCGACGCGCTGGTCGGCGCGGGATTCGCCGACCCGGTGATGGACATGGAGAACATCACGCTGACCTATGCGACGCCACGCGCGCTGCTGCGCGAATTGAAGTCGCTGGGCGCGACCAACGCGCTGGCCGCGCGCCCACGCGGGCTTTCGGGCAAGGCGGCGTTCGCGCGGATGGAAGCATCGCTCGAGGCGCGCCGCCGCGACGGGCGCATCGGCCTGACGTTCGAGGTCGTCTACGGTCACGCGTGGAGGGCGCAGCCGAAGCACACGCCGGAAGGCCACGCG
>DATCFA010000252.1:0-2516 GCA_036509805.1 Casimicrobiaceae bacterium | reverse complement strand
AGGTCACGCGTTGCGGTCGCGACATCCCCAGCGTCGATCATGGTCTTTGCCTTGCGTGTCGTAAATAGCGATTCCAGGCGCATATTATTGCGAAATTCGGCATAATTGTTCGATGGATCGATTCATCGCCATGAGCGTCTTCGCAAAGGTCGTCGAGCAGGGCCACCTGACGCGCGCCGCCGGGCACCTCGGCATGTCGACCTCCGCGGCGTCGCGCCATCTTGCCGAGCTCGAGTCGCATCTCAACGTGCGCCTGCTCAATCGCACGACGCGACGGCTGTCGCTGACCGAGGCGGGACAGGTCTACTACGAGCGCTGCGTGCAACTGCTCGCCGACATCGAGGAAGCCGAAATCGTCGTCGCATCGGGCTCGGTGATCCCGCGCGGCACGCTCAAGCTGACCTGCTCGATCACCTGGGGCATCCGCCACCTGGCGCCGGCGATCGCCGCGTTCGTCGAGCGCTTTCCGCAGCTGCGCTTCGAAATCGAGCTCTCCGATCGCGCGGTGGACATCGTCGACGAGGGCATCGACCTTGCGATCCGCATCGGCGACATCGGCGCGCAATCGCTGATCGGCCGCAAGATCGGCACGATGGAGCTCGTCTGCTGCGCGTCGCCGGCGTACCTTGCCGCGCACGGAACACCGCAGCGGCCGGTGGACCTCGCGCGCCACGCGTGCCTGACGTATGCCTACCTCGCCAGTGGCAACCTGTGGCGCTTTCGCGACGGCGCCGCGCAGGAGCACGCGGTGCGCGTCGCAGGACCGGTGCATGCGAACAACGGACAGATGCTCGCCACACTCGCCGCCGCGGGAATGGGCATCGTGCTGGAGCCCGATTTCATCGTAACGCCCGAGCTGCAATCGGGTGCGCTGGTGGCGCTGCTCGCCGGCTACGCTCCCGCATCAGCGAACATCTACGCGGTCTATGCGAGCCGGCGGCACCTGTCGGCGAAGGTGCGCGCGTTCGTCGATTACCTCGTCGGGCACTTCGGACGCGGACACCCGCCAGCGATGTGAGCACCCGCTACCGAAGCTGGATTTTCCCTTGCGGAGGCAGCGTCCCGGTTTCCGGTATCACGATCGACGATTGCTGCTCGCGGCGCATTTGCTGCAGCTCCTGCATCGCGCGTTCGACGCCGATCTTGGCAGCCGGTCCATATCCTTCCACGGCATCGGCCAGGTTGCCGGCGTCGATTTCGAAGCTGATGGGCAACGGCCCCATCGAGGTCATCAGTTGCGCTTCGCCCTGGTAGATCGTCGGTCGCGCGGCATCGGGCGCACCGGCCGCCGTCACCGGCTGCAGCACCCGCAGCGTACCGACTTTGCGGTCCGTATAGATTTCCTCGCGATAAAGCGTGGTGACGTCCATCGTGGGGTCGCCCGTTCGCGGTTCGCTGGCCATGTCGCATTCCTCCCTGCAGTTGTTCGTCGGCGATATTCTAAAGCCCGCGGACGCGGGGTACTGTGCTGCATTTGCACGCGCGTGCTGCAACCTCGATGCCGGCCCCTGTCGACGCGGCGGGAACAATCGTGCGCCGTGCGCTGCCCAATGATCGTCAACGCCGGAGCGCCACGCCACGTTTTCATGGCAGGTGCCAGATGAGGATCATCCAATGAAACGCAAACAGATATTGATCGTCGCCGCAGCGGCCGCACTGTGCGCGCTACCGCTGGCGGCCGCGCAGGCGCAGGGATTTTCCCACGGAGGCGGGCATGGCGGTGGTGGTGGTGGCGGCGGCGCCATGCATGGCGGATCGCCCGGCGGCAGTCACGGCGGCAGTCACGGTGGCTGGCATGGCGGTGGTCCGCATGGCGGCCATTGGCATGGCGGCGGTGGCTGGCATGGAGGGCACGGATACGGTGGATTCGGCGTCCCTTACTGGAGCTTCTACCTGGGCGCGCCTTGGTACCCGTCGCTCGCGTGGGGGTACCCGGGTTACTACCCGTACGATGACGGCGACCCTTCCGATTATTACGACAATCCGGCGCCCGCGTACTGGGGACCGTCCGGCCCGGCGTCGGGACCCGGCATGAACGCTGCGCCGGCGGCGCCGCCAGTGCAGTTCCGCTATTACTGCCCTGACGGTGGGTACTACCCGTCGGTGCGCACGTGTCCCAAGGGTTGGGTGCAGATGCCGGACAATCCTGGACAAGCACCCGCGGCCGGCTGAGCGCAGGCGCACCCGCAGGCCATCAGGAGCCGGGTCCGCGCTGGTTCTTCATGCGCCGCCGGAACGGCTGGGTGTCGGGTCCGCTTTGGTTCGTCATGCGCCGCCGGAACGGCTGGGTGTCGGGCGTCGCTCAAACACGCTTCGCGAACTCGCTTTGGCCCGACAGCCAGCCATTCCGGCGAAGTCGTGGCGAGTGAGAACCTGTGAACCAATCGACTTTAGCGCCTCGGATGAGCGCAGAACGCCGTGACGGTGCGGCACGCACCAGCCAGGACCGTCACATCGATGGCGCTGCTTTTGGCGCGCCTGCGCAATTTCGCCTTGGCACAGGCCCTATCGAGGCC
>DATCFA010000251.1:0-3457 GCA_036509805.1 Casimicrobiaceae bacterium | reverse complement strand
GCGACACCGGCGGCCGCGTGCACACCGGCATCGGCCGCTTCGATGCTCACCCGCGCTTGCGCAAAGCCGTCGAGCGCGCGCGCCGGCGTGCCGAACACCCACAGCATTTCGAGCGGCTTCGCCGCGTCGATCTCGCCGGTGTGCTGGACGGCGCGGCCGAGCGGCAGCGCGTGACCCTCGCGGCCGAACACAGGGAACTGGTCGAGCGGCGCCGTGTAGCGCAGCACCTGCTTGCCGGCGAAGCGCTGGCGGGTGTTCAAGTCGTACCACGCGCCCGGCGGCAACGCGACGTCGACGCTGCCGTTCGCCTGCGTGATCGGCGCCACCAGCAGCGTATCGCCGCACATGAACTGGGTGTCGAACGTGCGCAGCAATGTCGTGTCCGCGAACGCCAGCGGCATCGCGCGCATCACCGGCATGCCGGTGCGCGTGGCGTCGGCGATCACCGTTTCCAGATAGGGGATGAGGCGATAGCGGAACGCCAGCCATTTGCGCGCGATGGCCTCGGCCGGGCCGCCGAACGCCCACGGCTCGCGCTCGCCGATGCCGTGCATCCGCATGTGCGAGCCGAACACCGCCATCTGCAGCCAGCGCAGGTAGAGTTCGGGGGAAGGCTGCCGCGAGCCATAGTAGCCGCCGATGTCGCTCGCGTGAAACGGCGTGCCGCTCATGCCGAGCGACAGCGCGCCACGAATCGACGCTGCGAGGCCCTCCCAGTCGCTCTGCGGATCGCCGCCCCAGCCGACCGGATAGCGCTGGCTGCCCGCCCAGCCGGCGCGGCCCCACACCATCGGCGGCGCATCGGCGCGCGGCTGGAACTTGGCGGTCGCCTCGAACACGCACTTGTTGTAGAGCAGCGGGTAGACATTGTGCAGGCGGCGGCCGCGGTCGCCGTTGTGCGCGAGCGCGTCGTCCGGCACGTGCTCGCCGAACGTACTCTTGATGACGTCCACGCCGGCCTCGAACAGCCCGCGATGCGCATCGCGCCAGAAATCGTACGCGGCAGGATTGGTGAAGTCGACGATGCCACTTTCAGCGAGCGGCGTCATCGCGCCGCCGAACGGCGTGGTGGCGGGATCGACGTTCCACGCGAAGATGCACGCGGAGCCGTCGTCGTTGGCGAGCAGGAAACCGCGCTGCGCCATTTCTTGGAACAGCGGCGAATGCACGGAAACGTACGGCCCTTCGGCCACGCAGACGCGAAGCTTGTGCGCCTTGATGGCTGCCAGCGCCACGGCGGGGTCGGGATAGCGTTCGGCATCCCACGCGAAATCGAAGCGCGTGCCGGTTTTCCACGTCGCGCGGGCGTCGAGCGTCAGCACGTCGCAGGGAATCCGGCGTTCGCGCATCTTGGCGGCAACGTCGACCGCCTGCTGCGCGGATTCGTAGTAGTTGCGCGAAATCCACAGCCCGAGGCTCCAGCGCGGCACCGGCGGCGCGCGGCCGGTGATCGCCGTGTAGCCTTCGATGATCGCCGCCGGATCGTCGCCGGCGAACAGGAACAGGTCGAGCGCCTCGTCCTCGACGACCACCGCGTAGCTGCGATGCGACCAGTCCGCGTGGCCGACGCCGTGCGACACCATGCCCGGCGTGTTGACGAACACGCCCCACGCACCCGCGCCGCGCCCGGGTCCCCACGAGAACGGCGTGCTCTTGTACGCGAGCCCGGTGTTGACGCCCTGCGCGTCGTCCACCTGCGAATGCACGAGCTGGCCGCGCTTGTCGAGCGTGCCGAACTTCTCGCCGAGGCCGTACACCGCGTCTCCGCTGCCGAGCGCGAACGCCGCCGTCCACTGCGCCGCCGAGCGCAGCCGCCCGAACGCCGGCAGCCGCGTCCAGCCGCGCAAATGCTCGTCGGTGATCGACGCGAACACCGGCTCGCCTTTCCACATCATCCGCAATGACAGCGGCGCGCCACCCAGCTCGAGCGTCGCGTCGCCGGCGGCGAACGTCGACGGCCGCTCGCGCGCGTGCGTGACCGTGCACGCTTTCGCGCGGCCGACGACGATGCCATAGTCCGGACGCGTGTTGGGCCCGAGGCGCACGCGGAATATGCCGGGGCCGTAGCACGACACTTCGAGGATGTCGCCGGTCGACGTAGCGAACGACGCGCCCGACGCGGTGGTGCCGAATGCCTGCAGCGAATCGATCCGCAGGTAGGCAGACGGGTCGATGAAGATGGCCATGCGCGTCGCGTCCGCTCTAGCCTGCGAAGCGCGGCTCGGGACGGCCGGGCGTGTCGACTTGCATCGCGAACACGCCGCCGGACTGTGGGTAACCGGCGAGCTCGTCGTCGGCACGCCCGTGGCGTGCGCTCGTCACATACAGCGTGCGCAGCTCCGGGCCGCCGAACGCGCACATCGTCGGACACATTGCCGGCACTGCATATTCGGCGAGCATTTCGCCGCGCGGCGACAGCTTGACCACTTTGCCGCCGCGGTAGAACGCCGACCAGTAGTTGCCCGCGCTGTCGACCGCACCGCCGTCAGGGCGCTCGGTTGCGCCGCTGAACGCCGCGAACACCCGCGGGGCGGATGGCGTGCCGGTGGCCGCATCGTAGTCGAACGCACGGATGGTGCGCGTCGGCGTGTCGGCGTGGTACATCGTGCGCCCGTCCGGGCTCCACGCGAGGCCGTTGCTGATCGTCATGCCGCGCAACACTTCGGTCAGCGTGAAATCCGCGTCGATGCGCACGAGCTGCGCGCTCGCGCCGTCGTGCTGCTCGTTCATCGAGCCTGCGAAGAATCGTCCCTGCAGGTCGCAGCGGCCGTCGTTGAAGCGATGGTGCGCCGGATCGTAGGGTGCCGCAGCGACTTTGCGCGCGAGCGTGCCGTCGCGCTCCGCCAGCCACACGCCGTCGCGCAGCGCGATGATGAAGCCACCGCGCTGGCGCAGCGCCACGCAACCGATCGACGACGGCATCGGCATCGTCACGTTGCGTCCGCTGGCAGGGTCGAAGCGGTTGAGCGACGGCGCGCGGATATCGACGAAATAGAGCACCTGCTCGTCGACGCTCCATACCGGGGATTCGCCGAGAGCGGCCCCGATGTCGAGTACGCACGCGAACGGCGATGCGGCGGCGGCGGTGTTGATCATGTTGCGTGCAGAGGTTCGACGGTGACACGCATCGTACAAGAAAAGGCGGCGCCGGGCGGCAGCGTCCGCGTACCGGTGCCGCGCTCGCCGCGCGCGCTGCGGTTGAACGCGTCGGTTTCGTGCGTGACCGGCTCGATGGCGACATAGTCTTGCTGAGGCGGCGCGAAGACGACCAGGCAGCGGCATGCGGTGTCCGCATCGATGCTGATGCGCAGCCCTCGCGCCACGTCGTCGAGCACCGCATGCCCGCGCCAGCCGGTGAACACATTGTCGAGCGCGATATCGTCGATCGCGCGGCCGGCGCTGAAATCCCATTGCGCGGGAACCGTCGTATGCGCGAGCGGCAACTGCGTGGGGTCGT
>DATCFA010000250.1:0-2515 GCA_036509805.1 Casimicrobiaceae bacterium | reverse complement strand
GGCGAATATCCGCAAGCTGGTGGAGCAGCGCGTGCCGGGGATGGAGGTGCGCTCGATCACCAAGACCGGCATCGCCGGGCTCTACGAGGTGCTGGCCGACGACCGCATCGTCTATGTCGACCCTGCCGTCAACTACCTGTTCATGGGATCGATCTACGACCTGTCGTCGAAGCAGAATCTGACCGACGAGCGCTACCGCAAGCTCAACCGCATTGCCTTCGACAGCCTGCCGTTCGCGCAGTCGTTCAAGCGTGTGCGCGGCGACGGCTCGCGCCGCGTCGCGATGTTTTCCGATGCCGATTGTCCGTTCTGCGCGCGCATCGAAAAGGAAATGGGCAGCATGACCAACGTGACGATCTACACGTTCCCGTTCCCGATCGATTCGCTGCATCCCAACTCCGCATTGAAGTCGCGGCAGATCTGGTGCAGCGCCGACCGCGGCAAGGCATGGGACGACTGGTTCAGCAACCAGAAGCTGCCCGACAACAAGGGCGATTGCGCCAATCCGGTGGCGGCGAACCAGGCGCTCGGCGAGAAGCTGCACATCTCGGCGACCCCGACGCTGGTGTTCGCCGATGGCTCGGTCGTGCCGGGCGCATTGCCGCTGGCCCAGCTCGAGCAGATGCTGGCAAAAGCCGAAGTCGATGCGAAGCAGGCGGCGGCCAAGTAGACTGCGGGTGACGCGGTGCCGGCTGCGCCGGGCCGCGGCGACAGCACGACGATTCCGCGCGCCTCGAAGGCGCGCTTCCATTTGCACGGAGCCTCGATGGCCATCATCGATTTCCTGAAGAAACAGTTTGTCGACATCATCGAGTGGACCGATGACTCGCGCGACACGCTTTCGTTCCGCTTTCCCGACGACGACAAGGAGATCAAGAACGGCGCGCAACTCGTCGTCCGCGAGTCGCAGGTCGCGCAGTTCGTCTATCTGGGCGAGTTTGGAGACCAGTTCGGGCCGGGCACGCACACACTCACCACCGCCAACATTCCGATCCTCACCGACCTCAAGAGCTGGAAATACGGGTTCGAAAGCCCGTTCAAGGCGGACGTCTACTACGTCGTCACGCGTCTTTTCACCGGCAACAAATGGGGCACCGCCAATCCGGTGATGATGCGCGATGCCGACTTCGGCATCGTACGGCTGCGCGCCTATGGCACGTACGACTTCCACATCGTCGACGTTCCCAAGTTCCTGAAGGAAGTCGCGGGCACCGACGATCATTTCCGCCTCGACGAGTTCAGCGACGCGATGCGCTCGCGGATCGTCAGCGTGTTTTGCGACGCGCTCGCGCAGGCGAAAGTGCCGGCGCTCGATGTCGCCGCGCGCTACACCGAGCTGGGCGAGGCGCTGTTGCCGCTGATCAATCCGGTGATCGGCGACAAGTACGGGCTGGCGATGACATCATTCATCGTCGAGAACGTTTCCGTGCCGCCCGAGGTCGAACAGGCGATCGACAAGCGGTCCAGCATGGCGGCGGTCGGCAACCTCAACGACTACGTGAAATTCCAGATGGGACAAGGCATGGAAAAGGGCAATGGCGGGCCGGGCGGGATGGCCGCGGAAATGGCGGTCGGGATGTCGATGGCGCAGCAGATGATGAACCAGAGCGGCGGCCTGATGGCGCAGCAGAAACCGGGGATCGGCGCGGCCCCAGCAAGCGGCAGCGCTGCAAGTGGAGGTGCTGCACCCGGCCTGCTCAACCCCGCGCAGGTCGCGCAAATGCTGGGCGTCGCCGAATCGGACGTGATGGCGAGTCTCGACGCAGGCGACCTCAAGGGCAAGAAAATCGGTACGCAGTGGCGCATCACGCGCGACGCGGTCAACACGTTCCTGCACAGCTGATGCGACGCGGATTCCTGCTGGCGCTGCTTGCGCTCGCCATCGCGGCGGCGTTGCCCGCGAATGCCCAGGACGCACGTGCCACGCTCGTGCAGGATGCCGCGCGTAGCTGGCTCGCGCTGGCCGACAACCTCGACGGACCGGCCACCTTCGCGAGCGCCGGCGACAAGTTCCAGCGCGCGATGCCGGTGCAACGCTGGACGCAGGCGCTGAAGGATACGCACGGGCCGCTCGGTGCAATGCTGACGCGCACCGTGGTGTCGACGCAGTTCGTCGACACCGTACAGGGCCAGCCGAAGGGAGAATACGCGTTGATCCTGTTCCGCTCGTCGTTCGCCCATCGCGATTTCATGCAGGAGCGCCTGACGCTGGAGAAAACCGCCAAGGGCTGGCAGGTGATCGGTTACTTCCCGCATTGACGCTCACGTGCGCCGCGTTGCCGATGCGGCGCAACGCAGGAATCCCCCCGAGACGCCGCGCGCACTTGACGCGCCGGACCTGATGGAACGATGATCGGCACTCCATACGCGTCCGAGCGGGGTCGCGCCGGCACGCGTGTCGCGCCACGCTGATCCCTGATGCCCGAAGTCAACGCGCGCGAAAAATTCATCTGTCCCGCGTGCGGAGGCGAAGCGGTGTGGGATCCGCGCAAGCAGAAGCTCGTCTGTCCGTTCT
>DATCFA010000249.1:0-11125 GCA_036509805.1 Casimicrobiaceae bacterium | reverse complement strand
CCCGGCGCGTCACCTCGATTGCGCCGCATGCCTCGGCGCAGACGTCAACGGTGCCGCGCACGGCGATGCCGGCGAAGTGCTCGCCGGCCGCGTGATCGGCATGATGAAGGCCACCAACATGCCCAACGGGCTCGCAGCACTTGGCTTCGGCGAGGATCAGCTCGATGCGCTCGCCACCGGCGCCGAACCGCAGTACCGCGTGATCAAGAACGCTCCGGTGGACGTCGGCCGCGACGAGCTCAAGTCGCTGTTCCGCGCAGCACTTCGCTACTGGTAGGCGCGCTGGCGTTCGCGGTGCGCACGCGCGCCGCCGGCAGGCGTACGGCGAAGCGGCTGCCCTCGCCAGCGACGCTGTCGATCTCGAGCGCCGCCTGGTGGCGGATCAGGATGTGCTTGACGATGGCGAGGCCGAGCCCCGTGCCGCCGGTTGCGCGCGAACGCGAGCGATCGACGCGGTAAAAGCGCTCGGTGAGCCGCGGAATGTGCTCGGCCGCAATGCCGATGCCCGTGTCCTCGACGGCGAACACGCCGCTGCCGTCGGTGTCGACGTGCCAGCGCAGCGTCACGCGTCCACCCTTCGGTGTGTAGCGGATCGCGTTCGTGACGAGGTTGCCGAACGCACTGGCGACTTCGTCACGGCTGCCCGCAACGAAGGCGTCCGCTTCGACGCCCACGTCGATCACGTGCGCCCCCGCCGACAGCGCCTTCGCATCGTCCGCCAGCTCGCGCAGCAGCGGCTCGACGGCGAACACCGTGTCGGCCGTCGCGTTGTGCTCGCTTTCGAGCGCCGACAGCGCCAGCAGGTCGGCCACGAGGTACTGCATGTTCTTCGCCTGGTCCTGCATCAGCGCGAGGTAGCGCCGGCGCTGGCCGTCGTCCAGGTCCATGTCCTGCATCGTCTCGACGAAGCCGCTCACCACCGTCAGCGGGGTCTTCAGTTCGTGCGACACGTTGGCGATGAAATCGCGCCGCATGCGTGCGACCGCTTCCAGCTCTGTGATGTCGCGGCAGATCAGCAGCTTTTCCGCGGCGCCGAACGGCACGATCTGCATCGACATCGTGACACGCGCCTCGCGCGGCGACGGCATCACCAGTGCGCCGCTGTAGTCGCCGCTGTCGAGATAGCGGACGAATGCCGGCTCGCGCAGCAGGTTCGCGAGCGGCGTGCCGATGTCCGCCAGCGGCGACACGGCGAGCTGCCGCTGCGCGCGGCTGTTGGCCCAGCGGATACGGTTCTGCACGTCGAGCACCAGCATGCCGTCGGGAACCGCTTCGGCCGCGCTCTGGAAGCGCTCGATCGTGTGCGCGAGCTCGCGCTGCACGGCGGCGCGCACGCGCACGCGCCGGTAGATCCGCGCAAATGCATCGCCCCAGCCGCCGACGGATTCGGGCACCGGCGCGTCGGGGCCGCCCGATGCCCAACGCGTGAGGCGTGCGAGTCCGTGCAGGTGCCACGCGATCACGCCGCACAATCCGACTGCCAGCAGGCCGCACGCCACCCAGGCGTCCACCAGCAACGCCGCCGCGAGCGCCGCCAGCAGCACGCACAGCGGCGCGATCGATCCCTTCAGCCAGATCACGAAGCGGTGTCCCGCGCGCGTCCGCTTCGCGCGCACGCCGAAGCCATCCGCGCCCTCACCCCGGCCCTCTCCCGCAGGCTGGAAAGGGAGCACGTCGCGCTTTGCGCGCATCCATCACCCGCGCAGCGGCGCGCCTGCGCGCTAGCGTGGCGCCGCCAGCCGGTAGCCGCTGCCGCGCACCGTCTCGATCAGGTTCGCATGGCCGAACGGCTCCAGCGCGGCGCGCAGCCGGCGGATGTGCACGTCGACCGTGCGTTCCTCGATATACGTCTGGTCGCCCCATACCTGATCGAGCAATTGTGCACGCGAATGCACCCGCTCGGGCCGCGCGAGCAGGAAGCGCAGCAGGCGGAATTCGGTGGGACCGAGCGGCAACGGATGGCCGCCGACGGCCGCGCGGTGCGTGACCGGGTCGAGCGTGAGCGCGCCGGCGGCGAGCGGCTCCTGCGCCAGTTCGGGCGCGCGTCGGCGCATCACCGCTTTGATGCGCGCCTTCAGCTCGCGCGGCGAAAAGGGCTTCGTCACGTAGTCGTCGACCCAAGCCTCGAGGCCGGCGATCTTGTCGGCCTCGTCGCCTCTCGCCGTTACCATGATGATCGGCAACTCGCGCGTGCGCTTGTCGGCGCGCAATTCCCGGGCGAGCGCCAGTCCCGACTGTCCGGGCAGCATCCAGTCGAGCAGCACGAGATCGGGCAGCGCCTCGTTGAGCAGGCGCCGCGCGGTTTCGGCGTCGGCGGCGCCGCGCACCTCGTAGCCGGCGTCGAGCAGGTTGATCCGCAACAGCTCGAGGATGGCAGGCTCGTCCTCGACGATGAGCACGCTGGGTATCATGGACCGGCGATCTCCGCGCGGATCTGATCGGCCGATGCGTGGCGTACGTCCTTGCCCTTGACCACCTGCACAACGGCTTCGGCGATGTTCTTCGCATGGTCGCCGATGCGCTCGATCGACTTGGCGATGAAGATGATCTCGAGCGCCGGCGTGATCGTGCGCGCGTCCTCCATCATGTAGCTGATGAGCTGGCGCATGATCGCCGAGAACGCCGCGTCGATCTCATCATCCAGGTCGACGATCTCGGCGGCCGACGTCGCATCCAGCCGCGCGACGGCGTCGAGCGCCATGCGCAGCATCTTCTGCGCGTGGCGTGCGGCGCGAACGACATCGTAGTAGCGGACGCGGCGCAGCGCGTCGTTGCCGCGCGCCTGCGCCGACTTGTAGACGATCTTCTTCACCTCGTCGCCGATGCGCTCGAGGTCGTTGACCACCTTGCTGACGGTCAGGATCATCCGCAGGTCGACGGCGGCCGGCTGCCGCCGCGCGATGATCTGCGCGCACTGCTGGTCGATGTCGACCTGGAACTGGTTGATCTCGCGCTCGTCGGCACCGACGGCATCGAGCAGCGCACTCTCTTCGTCCAGCTCGAGCGCGCCGATCGCGCGCGCGAGCTGGCGCTCGACAAGTCCTCCCATCGTCAGCACGCCGGAGCGGATCGCCTCCATCTCGACATCGAATTGCTTGGAAGTGTGATCGTTCATCGTAGAGTCCCTCGCGCCAGCCGCGCATTCATCCGAAACGGCCGGTAATGTAATCCTCGGTTTCCTTGCGCGCCGGACGGAAGAACAGCGCGTCGGTGGCGCCGAACTCGACGACTTCGCCCAGGTACATGTACGCCGTATAGTCGGACACGCGTGCCGCCTGCTGCATGTTATGCGTGACGATGGCGATCGTGTAGTCGCGCTTCAGCTCGGTGATGAGCTCTTCGATCTTGGCGGTCGAAATGGGGTCGAGCGCGGATGTAGGCTCGTCGAGCAACAAAACGTCCGGCTGCACCGCGACCGCGCGCGCTATGCAAAGCCGCTGCTGCTGTCCGCCCGACAGCGCCATTCCGCTCTGCTTCAGCTTGTCCTTCGCCTCCTCCCACAATGCCGCCTTGGAAAGCGCCCACTCGACTCGCTCGTCCATCGCGCGCGCCGACAGGTTTTCGTAGAGGCGCACGCCGAACGCGATATTGTCGTGGATCGACATCGGAAACGGCGTCGGCTTCTGGAAGACCATCCCGATCTTGGCGCGCAGCATGTTGAGGTTGGTGCCGGGGTCGAGGACATTGTCGTCGTTGAAGCGGATTTCGCCAGTTGCGCGCTGGCCCGGATAGAGCGAGTACATCCGGTTCATCGTGCGTAGCAGCGTCGATTTGCCGCATCCCGAAGGACCGATGAATGCCGTGACCTCGCGTTCGCCGACGTCCAGCGAGACGTTCTTCAAGGCATGAAACCTGCCATAGAAGAAATCCAGCCCGCGGATGGCGATCTTGGGCGGCGCCTTGGCCACTGGCTCCTTGTTCGGCGGAGTGTCGGTGCTGCGCGAAAGTTGGATTTGCATGTCGGCCAGTGAAGGTCAGCGCGGCGCACTTTGGCGGAACATCGTGCGCGCGAGAATGTTGAGCAGCAGGACGGTCAATGTGATCAACAGCGCGCCTCCCCACGCGAGCGTCTTCCAGTCCTCGAACGGGCTCATCGCGAACTGGAAGATCACCACCGGCAGATTGGCGATCGGCGCATTCATGTTGGAGCTGGCGAACTGGTTATTGAGCGCGGTGAAGAGCAGCGGCGCGGTTTCGCCCGAAATTCTCGCCACCGCCAAAAGCACTCCGGTGATGACGCCGCCGCGCACCGCGCGCAGCGTCACCATCAGAATGACTTTCCACATAGGCGCGCCCAGCGCAACCGCTGCCTCGCGCAGACTGGACGGCACCAGCTGCAGCATGTTTTCGGTGGTGCGCACGACCACCGGAACCGCGATCAACGCCAGCGCCGCCGATCCCGCCCAGCCCGAGAAATGCTGGACCCTGGCGACGTACACGGTGTAGACGAATAGTCCGATGACGATCGACGGTGCCGAGAGCAGGATGTCGTTCATGAAGCGCGTGGTGCGGGCGAGCCATCCGTTCCTGCCGAACTCCGCAAGATAGATGCCGGCGAGGATTCCGACCGGCGTGCTGATGAATGTGGCCACGCCAACGATCATCGCGCTGCCTGCGATCGCGTTGGCGAGACCTCCGGCCGATCCCGGCGGCGGCGTCGGCTGGGTGAACATTGAAAGTGATAGCGCGGCGAAACCGTTGGCGAACAGCACGTACAGGATCCACAGCAGAAAGATCATCCCGAATGCCATAGTGCAAAGCGACATCAGCAGGTTGAAGCGGTTGACCCACATCCTTCTGCGGTAGACCGGCGAAAGCAGCGGGGTCATGGCGGTGAACTCCTAGGTGCGCGCGCCCTCGCCCTTGGCGAGCCTTGAGATCAGCATTCGCGAACAGGCGAGAACCACGAAAGTAAGCACGAACAGCACAAGGCCGAGCGCGATGAGCGATGCGCGATGAATCGGATCGGCGGCTTCGTTGAATTCGTTGGCGAGCGCCGAGGCGATCGAGTTGCCCGGATTGAACAGTCCGGCGCTGATGCGGTAGGCGTTGCCGATGACGAAGGTCACTGCCATCGTTTCGCCGAACGCGCGCCCCAAGCCCAGCATGATTCCGCCAACGACGCCGACGCGGGTAAACGGAAACACGACGTTCCATACTACTTCCCAGGTTGTCGCGCCGAGTCCGTACGCGGATTCCTTCAGCACCGGAGGCACGACCTCGAATACGTCGCGCATCACCGACGCGATGAAGGGAATGACCATCACCGACAGGATGATCCCCGCCGTCATCAGCCCGATACCGCTGGGAGCGCCCTGGAACAGCGCGCCGGCCAGCGGCAGCCTGCCGAGCGACGCGGTGATCCCCGGCTGGACATGGTCGGCGAACCACGGCGCAAAGACGAACAGCCCCCACATGCCATAGATGATCGAAGGTATCGCGGCGAGCAATTCCACCGCAGTGCCGAGCGGGCGCTTCAGGATCGGCGGGCACATTTCGGTGAGGAAGATGGCGATGCCGAAGCTCACCGGAACGCTGATCGCCAATGCGATCAGCGAAGTGACAAGCGTGCCGTAAATGGGCGCCAGTCCGCCGAACTCGCTTTTGACCGGGTCCCAAACATTGGTAAAGAAGAATGCGGGTCCGAATTTCTCCAACGCCGGCCACGCCGCAAACGCGAGCGCGATCAGGATCGCCGCCAGCGAACCCAGCACGACCAGCGCGAACAACCGCGTGATGCCTTCGAAAATCGCGTCGCCCCACGGCGACGGCGTAGTGCCCTTCGGCGGCGGCGCGTCGGCACGCAGCGAGGCCGCAATGCGTGCAACGCCTATCGGCATGTCGATTGGAATGAACGCCGCATCGCTTGGCATGATACCCCTCGCAAAACGACGATCGCCACGCCAAAGACGCTGCGATCGTCGGTCGATCCTGCGTCGCGTCGCCGCGACCCGGCATCAGTTCCAGACGACCTTGCCCGATGTGTCCTTGATGTCGGTCTTCCATTCGCCCACGATGAGGCCGACCAGGTTGTCCGGCAGCGGCACGTAATCCAGTTCCTCGGCCAGCTTCTGCCCGTGCTTGAACGACCAGTCGAAGAACTTGAGCACCGCCTGCGCGTTCTGCGGCTTGTCCTGCTGCTCGTGCATCAGGACATAGGTCGCGCCGGTGATCGGCCACGAGGTCTTGCCCGGCTGATCGGTCAATATCGTGTAGAACATCGGCGCATTTTTCCAGTCGGCATACGCAGCGGCGGCCTGGAAGCTTGCGATGTTCGGCGTCGGAAACGCTCCGTCCTTGTTCTGCACCAGCGCAAACGCCATATTGTTGCGCTTGGCATACGCGTATTCGACATAGCCGATCGAACCCTTGATGCGCTGGGCGTAGGCGGACACGCCTTCGTTGCCCTTGCCGCCCACGCCTTCCGGCCACGCCACCGCTGTGCCGGCGCCGACCTTTTCCTTCCATTCCGGGCTCACCTTGGACAGGTAATTGGTCCAGATGAACGTCGTGCCCGAACCGTCCGAGCGACGCACGACCGTGATCGGATCGGCCGGCAGCTTGACGCCCGGGTTGAGATCGGTGATTTCCTTGTCGTTCCACGACTTGATCTTTCCGAGGTAGATATCCGCCAGGACGGTGCCGCTGAAGCGTAACTGGCCGGGAGCGACGCCTTCGATGTTGACTACCGGGACGACGCCGCCGATGATCGCCGGAAATTGCAGCAATCCGGCGGCTTTGAGGTCCTTGGACTCGAGCGGCATGTCGGATGCGCCGAAATCCACCGTCTTGGCCTTGATCTGCGCAATGCCGCCGCCGGAACCGATCGACTGGTAATTCATGCCGACGCCGGTGTCTTTCTTGTACGTGTCCGCCCATTTGGCAAAAATCGGGTAGGCGAACGTCGAGCCTGCGCCGGTGATGTCAGCCATCGCCGCGCCGGAAACGCCGAAGGCCAGCGCCGCGGCGCTGAGGAATCCGGCAGGTGAATGAATTCGCATGGTTTGTCCTCTTGGAAAACGTTCGGAGCCAACGCGAGCGAGAATAGGCGCCGATTGTTGCAGGCGCATGACCGGACCTACCGCGATTGACTTGTGCCGCCGGCGTGTCACCGTTATGTCATATTGACCGGCGAAAGTAGGCGGTCTCCGCCGCCTGTATCGCCCCGATGCACTCCCCCCTTGTAACAGCCGAACCGATGCCCGCTGCGAGCGACACCAGGTCGCCGGACCTGCGCATCCATCGCGAGCTGTCGCTGATCGCGTTCAACCGGCGCGTGCTGGCGATGGCGGTCGATCCCGCAGTGCCTCTGCTCGAGCGCCTGCGCTACCTTTGCATCGTCGGCAGCAACCTGGACGAGTTCTTCGAGATTCGCGTCGCCGGGCTGCGCCAGCAGCTGCACCTCAAGAAGACGCACGGCGACATGACGCTGCAGGCGGTGCGCACGCTCTACAACGGGGTGAGCGCAGAGGCACGCCGGCTGATGGACGATCAATACCGGATCCTCAATACCGATATCCTGCCGGCACTGGCGGAACATGGCATCCGCCTTCTCAATCGCGCCGATCGCTCCCCGGCGGTGCGTGCCTGGGCGGACGAATACTTCCAGCACCATGTGCGGCCGCTGTTGACGCCGATCGGGCTCGATCCTTCGCATCCGCTGCCGCAAATCGTCAACAAGAGCCTCAATTTCATCGTCGAACTGTCGGGACGCGACGCGTTCGGCCGGCAGACTTCGATCGCACTGGTCAAGGCACCGCGAGTGCTCCCGCGCGTCATCAAGCTGCCGATTGGCGTGGCCGAGGCCGACAAGCAGTTCCTGCTGCTGTCGTCGATCATGCACGCGCACCTCGCCGACCTGTTTCCCGGTCGCGAAGTGGTGTCGTACTCGCAGTTCCGCCTGACGCGCGACGCCGACCTGGCGCTCGAGGAAGACGACGTCAAGAACCTGCGCCAGGCGTTGCAGGGCGAATTGCCGCAGCGCCAGTTCGGCCTGCCGCTGCGACTCGAGGTCGCTTCCAATTGCCCCGAACAGCTTGCGAGCTTCCTGCTGACGCAATTCGCGCTCGCCCCCGAAGATCTTTATCGCAGCGCCGGTCCGGTGAATGTCGTGCGGCTGATGTCGATGATCGATGAAATCGACATGGACGAACTCAAGTTCCCGCCATTCGTTCCCGCGCGCGCACAGCGATTGCCGCCCGGCAAGGACATACTCGAATGCATTCGCGCACAGGACATCCTGCTGCATCATCCGTATCAGTCATTCGACCCGGTGGTCGAATTCATCCGCCGTGCCGCTGACGATCCGGATGTGGTCGCGATCAAGCAGACGGTCTATCGCACCGGCGTCAACTCGGCATTGATGGAAGCGCTGGTGGCGGCGGCACTTCGCGGCAAGGAGGTGACCGTGGTGGTCGAGCTGATGGCGCGCTTCGATGAGGAAACCAACATCAACTGGGCCGAGCGACTCGAGGAGGCGGGCGCGCAGGTCGTCTACGGCGTGTTCGGACTCAAGACCCACGCCAAGATGGCGCTGATCTTCCGGCGCGAAAAGGACCCGCGCGGCGAAGAACAGCTCGTACCCTACGCGCATCTGGGCACAGGCAATTACCATCCGCGCACCACGCGGCTTTATTCCGATTTCGGCCTGCTCACCGCGAATCGCGAGATCTGCGGCGACATCAACGAGATCTTTTCGCACATCACCAGCCTTGCACGCGCCGCGCCGCTGTCCAAGCTGCTGCTGGCGCCATTCACCATGCATGGCCGTGTCGTGCAGATGATCCGACGCGAAGCCGAACACGCGCGCGCGGGCCGCCCGGCACGGATTCGCGCGAAGATGAATGCGCTGCTTGACGATGGCGTTATCGATGCGTTGCAGGAGGCGTCACAGGCGGGAGTGAGCATCGACCTGATCGTCCGTGGTGCCTGCGCGTTGCGCCCCGGCGTTCGCGGAGTGTCGGACAACATCCGCGTACGCTCGATTCTCGGCCGCTTTCTCGAGCATCATCGCGTCTGGCATTTCGGCAACGGCGGCGCCGACGAGGTCTGGCTTTCGTCGGCCGACTGGATGGGGCGCAACTTCTTTCGCCGCATCGAAGTTGCCTTTCCGGTGGAGGATCCGGGGCTCAAGGCGCGGGTGATCGACGAGGGCATCGACGTCTACCTGCGCGACAATTGCGATGCATGGACACTCGACTGCGAGGGCGAATGGACGAGGCACGTCGCGAACGGCGTCGCGCCGTCGTGCGCGCAGCGACAGCTGCTCGAGCAGCTTGCGGCGGTTCCCGAGCCGCAGTAGCGTTGCGCATGGCAGCGCAATCCCCGGTAGCGCCATGGACCTGATCCTGTGGCGTCATTGCGACGCCGCCGCGGGCGAGCCCGATCTCGCGCGCGAATTGACTGCCAAAGGTCACGCACAGGCGCAGCATATGGCCCAATGGCTGTCGCCGCGGCTGCCGGAACGGTGCCGGATCGTGGTCTCGCCGGCGGTGCGGACGCAGCAGACGGCGATGACACTGCGACGCGAATTCGAGACTTCAGCGGATATCGGTCCCGGGGCCGGTGTGCAGACGCTCCTCGCGATCGCGCACTGGCCGTCATCGGCGCGACCGGTGCTGCTGGTTGGCCATCAGCCGACGCTCGGTGCGCTGGCCGCGCTGCTGATGGCCAGCAGCACGCGCGGATGGCACGTGCGCAAGGGCTCCGTGTGGTGGCTGGCGAACCGCGACGGTGCGATGAGCGCCACGCTCAAAATGATGATGTCGCCCGATCTCGCCTGAGCCGGACGCGCCTGCGCCGCCGGCTCAGGCGGCGGACTTGCGCCGTGTGTCGAGCGACACCACGGGCGTGTTCATGCCATCGGCGCGCGACGCGCGTTCATCGGCGATCTTGAACTGCCGGCGGATGCGCGCAAACGTCTTCCTGACGTCGGTGCTGCTGCTGCTGACGTAGCGAAACGAGGGATCGAGGATCGATTTCATCGTCGGACTCCGTTGTTGTGTGCGAGGCGGAAGCGTTCTGCCCATGGGTTCTTTCTTCGTGGCTGTTGCAGTGAGCGTCAACATAATTTCTCCGCGCGCGCGTGGCATTAGGAAGATGTCGCGTTCTGGCGTCGGACAGACACCGAACTGGCCCCGACGCGGCCGCGGCGGCATGCGCCGCGCGCGGCGCTCCTACACGCGAATCAGACGATGCGCAATGGCCGCGTTCGGGCACCGCCCCGACAATCGGGTCGCACTAGGAGTCTGCGCGGCAGAGAGCCACGAAACGTATGGAATGGGTAAACGGCACGCAAGGGCAGGAACGCGTGGTTGATTGCTTGCGTGGCGCGATGGGACAAGTGGTTTCGAACGGTAGATGCGGCATGGCAGGCGGGATCAAGACGAGGTTCGGGATGAATTTCTGTTCAAGTGGGCATCATGGTGGCCATCCGACGCAAATTCAGCGCGGCGCAGACCAGTCGCCATTCGGCCTTGACCTTGACCAAGCCACGCAGACTGAACTGGCGAAAGCCCAGGACGTTCTTGACCCAGCCGTTGGGCGGTTCGGAAAGCCACTTGCGTCGTCGGTAAGCCGCTTGCGCTTCCGCGGTCCGCATCCTGGCGGCCATGGCCGCAGTGTGCGGATATTCGAGCGCGTCGATCGCCAGTTGCTGTTTGCCCTCGCGGCCCAGCGCCACGATCAATTCGACCGGGCTATGCTGGAGTTGTTCGAACATCGCCTCGGAGCGGAATCCGGCATCGGCCAGAGCCTGTTGTGGAAGTGCGCCGGCAGTACGCTTGACCGCGTCGAGCAAGGGCGCCAAGCGCTCGCTGTCGGCAGCGTTGTTGGTCAACTCGGCGGCGACGATGATATGCGCCTGGTCGTCGACCGCGGCATAAGCGTTGTAGCTGTAGTCGAAGCCGCCGCCGGTACGTTTCATGATCCGACTGTCGGTATCGGTGAAATTCTCTTGGGCGTCGGGCTTGGGTGTGCCGAACTCGCGCTTGTAGCTCGGGCCCCGTTTCGGCGTGCCGTCGGGGTCGCGCGGGCGCCGCTCATCGTCGGGCGTGCGCCCGCGCGCGGCATCGGCCTCACGCTGGCGTTGCTCCAGCCTTTCTTTGGCCGCACGGATCACGGCGAG